>JANWVW010000156.1 GCA_025056095.1 Bacteroidia bacterium | reverse complement strand
TCGAAAGAAGTAGTGATGCAAATTGCAAAAGTGGATGAATCATTTTTGAAGAAACATAATTTGATTTAAGTACTTTATGCAAAGTTTAGTTTGTAAGTAGTTGTACTTCAAGTTCAAACAAGGTAAAGACATGAGGGTACAGGTCAATTGCGTGAGGGGCATGGAGCATGCCGTTAGGCAGTGCGGAGCGTTAGCGGAGCACCGAAGCGAAGCGCAGTGCGGAATGCCCCGACCCTTGCGTTAGCAAGGGGCACGCCCAAAAAATAATATATCCAAATTTATTATTAAATTAGCACTATGAAACGATTAGCTTTGCTTTTTGGGCTGCTTTGTATAAATGCGCTTGCTTACGCTAATGAAATTCTTGTTTACATGGATAATCACCAAAAAGACCACCTCAAAGCTTATGGAATTGCGTATTATGTGCTTAAAAACCAAGTGAATGTAGACTGGCTACTCAACTACCGAGGGGGATCTTTTATGTTTGCTTATCATCCTAACTTTGAAAACGAACTGCGAATAAGAAACGTATCTTACGAAGTTATCAGTGATGCCCAAGCTAATGCCATTCGTGCAGAAATTCAAAGAGAAGATGTAAACATGGATGTTATGCGGTTGGAAGTTCCTCCCCGAGTAGCCGTTTTTACGCCCAAAGATAAACTACCTTGGGATGACGCTGTAACTCTTGCCCTTACTTACGCTGAAATTCCATACGACAAAGTTTTTATTGAAGAAATACTTGCTGGAAAGTTGAAAGATTACGATTGGCTACACCTACACCATGAAGACTTTACAGGACAGTACGGAAAATTTTGGGCAAGTCAAGGGAGTATGCCTTGGTATAAAGAGCAAGTCAACACTTATGAAACTATGGCAAAAAAGTTTGGCTATACAAAAGTTTCTAAAATGGAGCTTGCAGTAGTCTTAAAAATTAAAGAGTTTGTAGCTAACGGTGGTTTTCTTTTTGCAATGTGCTCTGCTACCGATACCTACGACATTGCCCTCGCCGCAGCAGATACTGATATTTGTCCATCTGTATTTGACCACGATGATATTGACCCCCAAGCAGCCCAAAAACTCAACTTCAAAAATACACTTGCTTTTAGAGATTTTAATGTGAGCTTTAATCCCGTTGAGTATGAACACTCTGATATAGATGCTACTAATACTATTAGCCGATATTTGAACGAAACGAATGATTTCTTTACCCTGTTTGAGTTTTCTGCTAAATGGGACCCTGTACCTTCTATGCTATGTCAGAATCACACTTTGGTCATTCCTGGATTTATGGGACAAACCACAGGCTTTATGAAAAAATACATTAAATCCGATGTTTTAATCATGGGCGAATACAAAAACTTAGAAGTAGCTAAATACATCCATGGTAACTATGGTAAAGGTACCTGGACTTGGTACGGCGGACACGATCCCGAAGATTACCAACATTTTGTCAATGACCCCCCTACGGATTTATCTTTACATAAGAATTCCCCAGGCTATAGATTGATTTTGAACAACATTCTCTTCCCTGCGGCTAAAAAGAAAAAACAAAAAACATAATTTCGTATGATAGATTACAGCAGCTTCAAAAACTATCTTAAATACGAAAAAAAGTATTCAGAAAATACACTTATAGCGTATACGAAAGATATTGACCAATTTTTAGAGTTCGTACTACAAAACTACACCGAAGTACCCAAGTATTTGGATAGTCAGCATGTTATTTTCCACATTACTCACAGAGAAGTGCGCAGCTGGATGGCAGATTTGATGCAAAAAAAATTATCTCGCCGTTCTATCAATAGAAAGCTATCATCTGTAAGTGCTTTTTATAGATTTTACAAAAGAATGGGCATAGCTCAATATAATCCCGTTGAGAAAATAACTTTTCCTGCAATTGAAAAGAAAATTCCTGTATTTATTCCTGAATCTGATATAAAGTTTTTATTAGATGAGGTAGAATTTGGCGATGACTTTGAAGGACTGCGGGATAGAGTTATCTTAGAGCTGCTTTATGGCTGCGGTTTAAGAATAAGTGAATGTACAAATTTGCTAGTTAGCCATATCTACCTTGAAAAAAGAGAGCTAAAAGTACTGGGAAAAGGAAAAAAAGAAAGAATTATTCCGTTTAATGAAATGGTAGCTTTATCTTTACAAAAATACTTGTTGCGTAGAGCAGAAATATTATCTACGCACGGCGTTCATACGAACTACTTATTCATACGCAAAAATGGATTACCTGCTTACACTAAGTTAATTTACAGAGCAGTTAAACACTATCTCACTCATTTAGGCAACTTTACGAAAACTAATCCTCATGTTTTGCGGCATACATTTGCTACACATTTGCTTAACCAAGGTGCGGATATTTATACCATCAAAACACTTTTAGGACACAGTTCACTGAATGCGACTCAAATCTATACACACAATTCTATTGATCAGCTGAAAAAGGCATTCCATAACTTTCATCCTCGTGCTTGTAAGGATAAAAGCACACCACAAAACAAAGATAGTGGAGGTAGTTTTTGAGTTAGCTTTTTACTCTCTCATTGAGAACTTATATTTCGTTAAGTATTTTTTCAATAAAGCTAAACATTTGGTCAGGGTTGCTATCGGTATTACAATTAGCGTATTTTATTCTTCCATCAGTACCTACAATAAATATGCTCGGCATAGAAAGGGAGTAATTTCCATCTGCATCAGTTTTGTTGAGTTTATATCCTTTTCTTTCATACATACTTTTAGTTAGTTCATCTAAGCGATAAGTAACCTTGTATTTAGTGTGAATGTTGTAGTTTTTGTCTTCTATAAAAGGAACTTCATTAGTTATTCCTGCGCGAGCAAAAGACTGTTTAGCTATTTCTATATCTGGACCGATAGCAACTACTGTTCTACCTGCTTTTGCCATTTGCAGCATTTTATCTTGTAGGTCGAATATTTCTTTTTTGCCATAGGGGCATACAGCATCTCGGTAGAATATTAAGATGACAGGTCCCTTTTTTAGGAGTTCTTTGAGGGAAACCGTTCTACCCTCAATATCAGTTTCTGTGAATTCAGGAGCTTTTTCACCACGTTGCAGCCCTTCGGGGTATGCTTGTTGTCCAAAAGCTTTGCTTGCTAAAATTAACCACAAGACTATTTGAAAAAAATACACGTTTCGCATACTTTATACATCGTATGTTTTATAGCCACAAAGATAGTAATTTTTGGAAAAAAATCAAAATTAAATTTTCCTTACTATGAGCTTAGATGTTGAATACCAATGAGTTTTGTAATAAGTGTTTTATTCAAGCACTTTTATTCTATGTACATTTTAAGTTCTTTTATTTTACTGATAACTTCTGCACGGGTAAGGTTTCTGTATTTTTCAGGTAATAGGTCTTTACTTGTACATTCTAATACAGCTACGTAGTTCATTAGCTCAACTTCTTCGGGGTAGGTAGGAGGTAAAAAATCATCAAAAGTTTTCTGAATAATTTCGGGTGTTACTTCTCCTGTACCTTCGGAAACTGCTCTAAATTTTGCGCGTGTTAAAGCAGCTTCAATATCTGCTCCAGAAAAAACTTTGTTGTCTGTAAGTACACTTTCAGGAATCTGGTCAACGGTTAAGTTTTTGATACCTGTTTTTTTAAGCATTACTGCAAAAAGTTCTTTTTTTTCTTCCACAGTCTGGGGATAAAACAAAGCAATATGCTCTTCTGCTCTACCTTGTCGTTTAAAGTCAACGGGCATTAAATCTGGGCGAGCCGTCATCAGAAACCATATAATTTTACCTCTATGTTCCGTATTGCTCATAAAGCTGGCTATCATAGAAAAAACACGATTACTTACTCCGCTATCTCCTTCGTTATTTCTATCACCTAAATAGGCATCTGCTTCGTCAATCATTACGGCAACAGGAGTCATTGCTTTAAGAATTTTAAGTACTTTTTCCAAATTTCCTTCTGTTACCCCTTGCCATTGGCTACGAAAGTTTTTGAGCATAACCATAGGTACGCCTATGTCATTAGCAAAACAAGACACTAAAAAGGTTTTACCTGTACCCACAGGACCACAGACTAAATAGCCCATTGGAACTACGTCATGCCTACCTTGTTTGATAGCTTTGGCAGTTTCTAGTAGGTGCTTTTTAGCGTATTTATGTCCCGCCACATCGGCTAATGAGTATTTAGAATAAACAAACTCTAATAATCCTCCTGCTTCGGCTTCAATAATCTCTTTTTTCTTCTCTTTTAGCGTTTCGTAGTCAAAAATAATTTTGTTTTCTTTAACTTCTGCAATTAAAGTTTTTAGGTTAATGAGATTCATTCCTGCGGTATGCTTAGCTAACACTGCGGGAGATATCTTAAAAAAGTCAGCATAGTTAGGAAATTTTGCAAATTCGTAGGCAATGTAAGCTAATCTTTGAGTTTCATCAGGAAAAGGAATTTCTATCTCTGCTGTATAAGGGTTTTTACGAAACTGTTGATTTAAATCAGATAAGTTTTCTGCCAGCAGTATAAAAGTTATATCCGCACCCATGAAAGTGTGATCGTGACTCCATTTGTGTAAAAACGTAAGTACAGTGCGATCTTCAACATTGTAGTGTGCTGCTTCTGCCATAGGAATGAGCGTTTCCGCATAATCAATAATCATAGCAATGCGTTTTCCATCTTGAAGGCGCACTTTGAAATAATTTTCCAACACAGCGAAAGCCCTCACAGGGTCCTTAGGTGGACTAATGGCAAAATTTGTCCCATACAAAGTGTCATAAGCACTCAAAGCACGTTGAAAGTCTTGTTTCATTTCAGGAGTTCTAAATGAAATCCCTGATGCCCGGTCATAAAAAACTACAATATCTCTTCGCTTAAAAAGTTCATCTCTCAAAAAATCTTTCAAGGGTAAATATCTATACCCCTCGCCTTCTTTAATAGGTTGAAGGTCATGAATGTTGCTGTGCAAGGTAAACATAAAAATCGTTTTAGTTACGTACTTCTGGGCTAAATGCTGTACCCACTTGGGATAATTTTCTAACATACCGTAAAATTAGGTATCTATCTCTTAAAGCTCAAAACTTATTTCATTCTGTTGGGTATCCTAAATTTCTTACTAATTTGCAATGAGCAAAATAGTTGAGAGTTACTTACATAAATCCTTTTCATAAATGAAAGTTTGTATAAACATAAAAATATCATACGTTGTTATGCAACCAAAAAAATCAATACTTTTACATAAATAGCTGATAATGAATGGATTAAAAAAACAACACGTAAAAAAACCGTGTATAAATTGCCATTAAAATGTAACTTTATTACCTTTGCAAACGTTTATTAAAAGTAGGAAATAAGTAGTTTTAATATATGAAAACAGCAAAACAGCAGCGGCATTTTAAGATTATAGAGCTAATCAACAAGTATGACATTTCTAGCCAAGAAGAACTTACAAGGTTACTTCACGAAGCAGATATTGAAGTAACTCAGGCTACATTGTCCAGAGACTTATCTGAATTGGGAATTGCGCGTATACGCGAAGGTAATCATTACAAGTATGCCCAGCTGCAAAGAGAAGAACTTACAGTTATACAACAGTTAGTAGGGCTTGAAGTCAGAAGTATTGAACACAACAACATGATCATTGTCATCAAAACTTTGATTGGTAGAGCGCAGGGAGTTGCATTTTTCATAGATAGTCGCCATATTGAAGGAGTACTAGGTACTATGGCAGGTGATGATACCATTTTTGTTATCCCCAGAAATGTAGAAGACATAGAACACATCTGCCAAGAAATTAAAGACGCTATCTTCAATCCCGAAGTATACCAACAGAATCACAGTCATTTGCATCATCATCACCACCATGACCATTAAAAGTAATGCACTTTGGACTGATAGGCTACCCTTTATCTCATAGTTTTTCTCAAGAGTATTTCAATCAAAAATTCAAACTACTAGGACTGCCGTACAGGTACAGCCTATTTCCGATTGAAAAGATTGAAGAGTTTGAGAATATAAGCAAGCAGCACTTTGACTTAAAGGGACTTAATGTTACGTTACCATACAAGCAAAGTATTCTAAAATATGTAGATATAGTCAGCAAAGAAGTATCCGAAATAGGTGCGACCAACACGCTGAAAAAACTACCTAATGGAAAGTGGAAAGCTTTTAACACAGATGTAACAGGTTTTGTTCAAGCCATTGAGAAGGCTACTGACCGAAAAACTTTTGACCGTGCGATTATTATAGGTAACGGCGGAGCTTCAAAAGCAGTGTATTATGCTTTGCAGCATCATTTTAGTTGTTCAAATATTATTGTAGCTTGTCGCAGTCCGATTAAATCTCATGAACTTTTTATACATGAGCTTTCTGAAGATATTGTAAGCGCAGCGGATATTCTTGTACAATGCACTCCTGTTGGAATGTATCCGAATGTGGATGACATGCTGCTGTTGCCTTATTACGCGCTGCATTCAGGGCAAGTAGTTATGGATTTGGTCTATAATCCTGAACAAACTCATTTTGTACGATATGCTCGTAATCAGGGATGCACAGTAGCTTCAGGTTTGCAAATGTTGTATGCCCAAGCGGATGCTGCGTTTGAAATTTGGACACAAGACAAATATGACCTTTAATAAATTTTAAGAATTGATTTTCATTTTTTTGGGCGTGCCCCTTGCTGACGCAAGGGTCGGGGCATTCCGCACTGCGCTTCGCTTCGGTACTTCGCTGCG
>JANWVW010000155.1 GCA_025056095.1 Bacteroidia bacterium | reverse complement strand
GCGTAGCCCGTAGCACGCCGACCTTGTGGGCATGAGCGCAAGCGAAACGCCCACAAGGGCACGCCCAAAAAATAAAAATTTCTGAATATCAATCTTTTGAGTAAAACAAAAACAAACTTAAATCCAAAAGATTATGCCACGTGTATTTCTAATAGTTTTTTACCTGATAAGTATCCTGTTAGGACATCACCCGGCAGAGTTTTACCTACTCCCGCAGGGGTACCTGTAAAAATAATATCGCCCTTTTTTAAGGTCATAATAGTGGAAATGTAGCTGATAATAGTTGGCACATCAAAAAGCATATATGCAGAATTGCCTTTTTGTTTTAATTCACCATTCTGATAGAGTTCAAAAGTGATATTTTTTAAGTCAGGAACATCGGACAAAGGGATAAAATCGCCCACAGCTGCACTGCCATTAAAGCACTTTGCTTTTGTCCAAGGTAGCCCTTTTTTCTTACATTCCTCTTGTACATCCCTTGCGGTAAAGTCTATCCCCACACTAATTTGATTGACATATTTAAGCGCATACTGCGGTTGAATAAACTTACCTTCTAAGCAAACCTTGAAAATTAGTTCAATTTCGTAGTGTATTTCTTGGGAATAGTCGGGTAAATATAAAGTGCCTTTGTTTTGCAGTAGTGCTGTGTCAGGTTTGATAAAAATAACAGGTTCAGCAGGAAGGGGATTATTGAGTTCGCGAATATGTTCTGCGTAATTTCTACCTACACAAATGAATTTCATAAACCTATAAGTTTGATGAGGTATTTAGCTTGAATTCAGAGAACTTTTTCATTTTTTAATTGTCCAAGCACTTGACTTGCCCATTTTCTAGTAGATATTTTTCTTTACTTTCAGGGCAAATGGCTATACCTTCTTCGTTGAATTGCAACCTATGTCCGTATTTGCTCATCCATCCTATTTGTCTTGAAGGATTTCCGACAACTAGTGCATAAGCAGGTACGTCTTTGGTAACTACGGCACCTGCACCTACAAAACAGTATTCGTGCAAGGTAACTCCGCACACAATTGTGGCATTAGCGCCAATAGTTGCCCCTTTTTTGACAAGAGTTTTTTTGTATTCGTTTCTTCTGCTAATTGCTGAACGCGGGTTGATTACATTTGTAAAAACCATAGAGGGACCCAGAAATACATCATCTTCACAAATTACACCCGTATATACAGATACATTATTTTGAATTTTGACATTATTCCCTATAATTACCTCAGGCGCAATAACCACATTTTGACCTATGTTGCAATTTTTACCTATGATGCAGTTGGGCATAATGTGGCAAAAGTGCCATATTTTAGTTCCTTCACCTATAACACAGCCTTCGTCTATGTACGCAGATTCATGTGCAAAATAGTGTTTTTCCATGCAGCAAAAATAGAGAATAAACTCAAAATTCACTTTTGATTACAGCAACAAGCAATTTAATTTTTATGTTATGTACAGGTTTGAATTTCAAAACTTCATATTTTTACATTCGGTAATATGAAAAAGCCTGTTTTTAATCGTACTAAAATTGTAGGAACGATAGGTCCCGCAAGTGCAGATAGAAATATATTAAAGCAGCTCATTGAGTTAGGATTAGATGTATGTAGAATTAACGCCGCTCACGGCAATCATGGCTTTCATGAGCAAATTATTCATAATGTTAGAAGTATAAACATGGATTTAGGTTCGCATATTTGCTTGTTATACGACTTACAAGGACCTAAAATTCGGATAGATGAGGTAGAGAATAACGAAATAGAAATTGCATCTGATAGCATTATTGAAATTAGCACAGAAAGAGTATTAGGTAATTCGCAGAGAGTTTCTATCAACTATCCTTTTTTAGCTAAGGAGGTAAAAGCGGATGATTTGATTTTAATAGATGATGGCAAGATACAATTAAGGGTTTTAGAAACAGATGGTAGTACTGTGGTCAAAGCAAGAGTAATAGTAGGTGGCAGGTTAAGTTCTAAAAAGGGAGTGAATTTGCCGAACGTGCAATTGTCTATACCTTCCTTAACTGAAAAAGATTATCAGGACTTAGATTTTGCTTTATCGCACAATGTAGAGTGGATAGGTTTATCGTTTGTGCGTAGCGCAAAAGATGTAAAAGTACTTAAAGAGTATATACAAAGAAAGGGGAAAGAAAGCAAAGTGATTGCTAAGATTGAGAAACCTGAGGCACTTAATGATTTAGATGCTATTATACAAGCAGCCGATGGAATTATGATAGCACGCGGAGATTTAGGCGTAGAGATTCCAATGGAAGACGTACCTATGATCCAAAAAAATATAGTGCGCAAGTGTAACCAAGCAGCTAAACCTGTCATTATTGCTACTCAAATGATGGAGTCTATGATAAACAATCCTCGCCCTACTCGTGCTGAAACGAACGATGTAGCCAATGCAGTTTTAGATGGTGCAGATGCAGTTATGTTAAGTGGAGAAACAGCAATGGGTAAGTATCCTATCCAAGTTATTGAAAGCATGCAACGAATTATTGCATCAGTGGAAAAAGAAGAAATTTTGTACAATAGAAATGTTCCCTTAGATCCTAAATCAGAAACTTTTCATTCCGACGCAATTTGCTATGCTTCTTGTGTATTAGCTGAAAAGGTAGGTGCCAAAGCTATTACAGGACTTACACGAACAGGATATACTGCTTATCAGCTATCTAGGCATAGACCAAAAGCCCATATTTTTATCTTTACGGATAATGTTCCTTTACTCAACACATTGAATCTTATTTGGGGCGTACAGGCTTTTCACTATGATGGTTTTGTGGGTACAGATGAAACTATGCATGACATTAAGCAAATTTTATTAGAAAAAAAACTCATTCAAAAAGGCGATGTAATTATCAATACTGCAAGCATGCCTATGTTGGCGCGTAAAAGAACAAATATGCTTAAAATATCCGAAGTAGATTAAAAAATGGCTTGATTTTGTCAGCTTTAAGTACGTAGAAAATATGCTACTATTGTTGTATTTTTGTTAAAAAATGATTATTTTTGTGTGTAATAAACCTTGCCAATATATTTGCCCATTATGCTACCAAAATGGGGTATAATATTGATTGCTGGTGTTTTACTATCAATTTTGTCGTATGCTTATCCGTTAGAAATTCAACATGGTAGGCACAGAATTATACTTTCCTACCAAGCCAATAAAATTACTTTGCTAGAAGTAGGTTCGCAAGGTGAATTAGATACTATTGTAACAGTAAATCATGAGGAAGATATCAAAAAAATTCAAGTTTTACCTGATAAAAAGTCTTTTTATGTTCTACATCAGGACAAAGAGGGTACTTTTAGCGGAGGGCAGGTGCATTATAACTTTGTAGATGTAACCACTATGTATCGTTACGAAGATGGGTATGTTATAAAAGTATTCAAAAAACGGAATGTCAATCTTTTGGGGCATATTGTTTTTAAAGAGTACATTATACGTGAAAACGGCTTAGTCTACACCATAGATGACGAATTTGTACAAAGCAAGTACCCTGTTACATCGTTATTTGCAATGCGGGCTAAAAGCAATTATCCAAATCTCCCTGATAGCACGTATCAAAGGTTAAAACAAGGTAAGACTTTCGGCAGTCCTAACGAAATTTATACTGTACTGCGAGTAGTAGATAATGAAACTAAGATTATAGTGGAAAGAAAAGTAGAGAACAGTAGAAAAGGTGAGCAAATACTGCTACTAGAACTTAGTCCTGAATTCTATATAAGCAACGAACTAGGTAGAATTGAGTACAAGGCACATCATCAAAATATAGTTTGGTCACAAAAAACAAAATCATTTTACTATACCGAAGATGAACACGCACCTAGCACAGTGCATTGCATAAGTTGGGCAAATAATACTCTTACCGATCTTGGTAAGCACGCAACTAAATTATCTAACCTAGTTGTCAATGAAACTCATGGTTTTTTGATGGGAATAGACAAAAACCATGCGCTCCAATTTTTTATCATCGACAGTAAGGGACTACCTGCTTTAACTTCATCTTATACCTGCAAAGAAAGTAGTATGAATGAAGCTGTACTTTCACAATTTACTGTGGTACCCTATGAAAACGGAATAAATGTGTTAGTTGGCTTTGGAAAACCCTCAAAGGAATCTACTCAAATGTTATATTTTTATGCAATTTTAAGTACTACGGGGGAGAGCACTTCTTGGAAAACGCATCAGTTTAGCTACATAGATAAAAAGCACATTCAGTTTATTGACATAGAGTCAAGTTATTAACAAGCTATTGACTCAAAATGTAATCAAAATCTGCGTTTTTTGCTCCACACACCTCAAAATTTATTAAAAATTTTTTGGTCAAAGTAAATGTGCAAAACGAACTTAAAAAGCAAAGTAAGTATTTTTGTCATAATGTCAGATTCAGACATGTCTGACATTTTTTCATTTCTGTCATAAATGACAGAAATAAGATGGAATGAATCTAAAACTTAATCATGCTGAAAATGAGCATCTTACAAAATAAACGATTTATCCACAAACTCAAAATAAGCATTTTTGGAATGAAATTAGCACTCGGCTTGGCACACTGCTAAAAGTTGAACTATAATCAAAACAGAAATAAGTACTATGGCAATCAACATCAAACCATTAGCGGACAGAGTAGTAGTCAAACCTGCTCCCGCAGAGGAGAAAACAGCTGGAGGTATCATAATCCCTGATACCGCAAAAGAAAAACCACAAAGAGGTACTGTTGTAGCTGTAGGTCCAGGTAAAAAGGACGAAGCAATTACTGTAAAAGTAGGGGACACTGTCCTATATGGCAAATATGCAGGTACAGAAATCCACATTGATGGAGAAGACTACCTCATTATGAGAGAATCAGACATTTTTGCGATTATCTAAACTAACTAACCTTATCTTTCTTTTTCTTTCTGCAATTCATTTTACTTAAAATCCTAATCAAAACTAACAACTAAAAAAAGTAAAGTATGGCAAAGATCATCAATTTTGACAGCGAAGCAAGAGAAAAGCTAAAAAGAGGGGTTGATACCTTAGCAAATGCTGTAAAAGTAACCCTCGGTCCTAAGGGGCGCAATGTAGTAATTGATAAAAAATATGGTACTCCTACCGTAACAAAAGACGGGGTTACTGTAGCCAAAGAAATTGAACTAAAAGACCCCATTGAAAACATGGGCGCCCAACTTATCAAAGAAGCAGCATCAAAAACTGCTGATATTGCAGGAGATGGTACTACTACAGCTACAGTGTTAGCTCAAGCTATAATTACCGCAGGTTTGAAAAACTTGGCTTCTGGAGCTAATCCCATGGGTTTGAAGCGTGGTATTGACAAAGCAGTAGCAGCTGTAGTCGAACACCTCAAAAAACAATCTAAAACTATCTCTAACAACATTGAAATTAAACAAGTAGGTACCATCTCTGCTAACAATGACACTGAAATTGGCGAAATAATAGCCGATGCAATGAGCAAAGTAGGCAAAGATGGTGTAATTACAATAGAAGAAGCCAAAGGTCGCGAAACGTATGTAAAAACTGTAGAAGGTATGCAATTTGACCGCGGCTACCTATCTCCCTATTTTGTAACTGACCCTGAAAAAATGACCGTAGAATATGAAAACGCCCATGTACTCATCTATGACAAAAAAATCTCCTCAATGAAGGAACTCTTACCTATACTAGAAAGACAAGTTCAAACCGGATCACCTTTGCTTATCATAGCTGAAGATGTTGAGGGAGAAGCACTAGCCACATTAGTACTCAACCGTATTCGTGGAGCATTGAAAGTGGTAGCTGTCAAAGCGCCTGGCTTCGGTGATAGACGCAAAGCAATGTTAGAAGATATTGCTATTTTGACAGGAGGTACTGTTATTTCTGAAGAGCGCGGGCTTAAACTAGAAAATGCTACCCTAGACATGCTCGGACGTGTAGGTAAAGTCATAATAGACAAAGATGACACTACCTTAATTGAAGGTAAAGGAAAAGAAGCAGACATTAAGGCAAGAATAGCCCAAATCAAGTCTCAAATTGAGAGCACTACTTCTGAATACGATAAAGAAAAATTACAAGAACGCTTAGCTAAACTTTCAGGAGGCGTAGCCGTACTCTATATTGGCGCACCTACCGAAGTAGAAATGAAAGAGAAAAAAGATCGTGTAAACGATGCCCTTCATGCAACACGTGCAGCAGTACAAGAAGGTATTGTACCTGGTGGAGGAGTAGCACTTGTACGCGCCATTGAAGCCCTTGATAATGTTAAATACGAAGACCCTGATGAAAAAACAGGTATTGACATTATCCGCAGAGCGTTAGAAGAACCTTTACGTTGCATTGTTAAAAATGCAGGCGGTGAAGGTGCTGTAATTGTACAAAAAGTGTTAGAAGGTTCTGGGGACTTTGGATACAATGCTCGTACAGAAACATTTGAAAATCTATTTAGCTCTGGTGTAATCGATCCTACCAAAGTTACTCGTGTAGCGCTTGAAAATGCGGCTTCTGTAGCTTCTCTACTACTTACTACTGAATGCGTCATTACAGATGAGCCTAAGGAAGAACCTTCTGCTGCAAGCGGAAACGTACCTAGCAATATGTACTAATACAGAAAAATCTCACTAAGCAGCCTTGTTTATACAGGGCTGCTTTTCTTTTTTATTTTGCAAAGAGAATAGTCATCAAAATTTAATTTTAATTTTTTTGGGCGTGCCCTTGTGGGCGTTTCGCTTGCGCTCATGCCCACAAGGTCGGCGTGCTACGGGCTAC
>JANWVW010000154.1 GCA_025056095.1 Bacteroidia bacterium | reverse complement strand
GCGTAGCCCGTAGCACGCCGACCTTGCCCACACAAGCGCAAGCGAAGTGTGGGCAAGGGCACGCCCAAAAAATAAAAAACTAACTTTTGTGTATAACTACCTTTTGTTTTGATAAAACTCGTGCAGAGACTTTTTAGCCCATGACTGAAAAATAAAAGCGACACCTGAATACAGTGCCGCCGAAATTAAATAAATTGAAAATAACTACGCTCCCTGTCCTGCTGAAAAAACTTCTACGCCATTGATAGTGCAAAGATTTTCTGTTTTTATGATTTGATAACCTGCTTCAGTAATTTTTTGCTGTAAAGCAATAATGTCATTGTAAGAAATAGGTGTGCCATTACCTTTGAAACGACAACGCCAATGATCTGTGCAGAAAGTTTCAGGTAAGCCATTGGGATAGACTTTTACACCGCGGTTGGTTATCATGGTTAAATGTAAGTCTCCCACTTTAATGTTTTCCAAGGCTTGACCTAATTTATTGGCATCTCTGTCGTTGTGTCGTAGGAATATGTCTACGCCCACTGTGTCCATATTTACAGGTTGAGTAGGTTTGAGTTTTACTTGAATGGTTTTTTTGGCATTGGCATAGCTAACAGGTTTGAGCTTGTCAGGCTTTTGGCCTAAGCGTTCAATAACAGCATCAGCAAACTCTTTGGTACCTACCTTTTGGGTGCTTAATCCTTCTTTATAGATGTCATAGGTATGGATGCCATCTTCAATAGTTTTGAGCCATGCATTATGGACTTTTTCAGCAACATCCCCTTGACCGATATGTACTAACATTTGCACTGCGGCTAATAACAAACCAGAGGGATTAGCTAAGTTTTGTCCTGCTCTGCGGGGCGCTGAACCGTGTATAGCTTCAAACATGGCTACTTCTTCGCCAATATTAGCCGAACCTGCCAATCCCACTGAACCTGCTATTTGGGCAGCTATGTCTGAAATAATATCCCCATACAAGTTGGGAGTTACTACTACGTCAAAAGCTTCGGGGGTATCGGCTAATTTAGCTGCACCGATATCTATAATCCAGTGCTCTTTTTCAATTTCGGGGTATTCTGCACCAATTTCGTCAAAAACCTTGTGAAAAAGCCCATCGGTCTGTTTCATGATATTGTCTTTTGTGAAGCAGGTTACTTTTTTTCTGCCATACTGCCGAGCATACTCAAAAGCATAGCGGATAATTTTTTCTGTACCTGGGCGTGTAATTAGCTTCAAACACTGTACTACTTCTGGAGTTTGTTGGTGTTCAATTCCTGCATACAAATCTTCTTCATTTTCACGGATAATTACGACATCCATGTTAGGATACTTAGTATCTACATAAGGGGCGTAAGACACACATGGGCGTACGTTTGCATATAAACCGAGCATCTTACGAGTAGTTACATTTAGGCTTTTGAATCCTCCCCCTTGGGGAGTAGTAATGGGGGCTTTTAAGAATACTTTGGTTCTGCGTAAAGATTCCCACGCACTGTCCTCTATGCCCGAATTGTGTCCCCTTAAATATACTTTTTCGCCAATTTCTATTACTTCAGGCTTGATTCTAGCACCTGCTGCGGTGATGATTCTCAATGTAGCTTCCATGATTTCTGGACCTATACCATCACCGTACGCTACCGTAATTGGAGTGAGATCTTGCATATTGGCTTACAAGATAAGCAAAAACAAACGTGGGCAAATATATGTATATTTTTCGTTATCGCAATAAGTTTTTTGTGATAAGAAAAATTTCATGTAATGCAGAAAATGATTATTCAAAATGGATAAGTTTTTTAATCTTACCGGGCTGTGCCCAATTCATTGTACCTTGCATATTCATAGATTGTAAGTATTTCTCTACACTTGGTTGAGAGAGTTGTTGTAATACTTGTTTAGCTTGATAAAGCTCATCTAATGGGATATAAGCTTGTAAAGATTGATTAGCTTGCCATAAACCTGTAAAAAGTTTAGGTCTAAAAACTTTTTTGCCATAAGCTTCCCAAGCTATTTTATAGGGCTTGAAATTATATTGACCTACACCTAACAATGTCCAAAAATATCCTCTTTTTATCCAAGCGTTTATTATTTTTCCTCTACGATAAGCTAAAAAAGGTCGCTTGAAATATAAGTAGTCGTACAATTCGGGATATAACTCAATTTGATAAGGCTCTAATGGCTTACCATTGGTTTGATGAGGAATTAAAACCCATTTATTTACTTCCTGACTATGTGCAGCACTATGAAAGTTTTTACTAACCAACAAAGGATAGACAAATTTTTTGGGTAGTAAAATGTCTTTCTGTTTTTTGTTAGACAGAGCTACCAAATCTGCATTGACCTCATAGCCTTCGTCAAAAATGAACATATCATTTGCGCCGCAAGTGTTAATCCCTTGGCGAGGCATACACTCTTTGGGAAGAGTGAGGATAAAATTTTCTGTAAGTTCATTCATCCATTGCTGGTCTTCTATCTTACTGATGGGATCTGTGGAGTAAAAAATAGGCTGTGCAAAGTATTTTTTCCAAGTATTTTCTTGATACTCATAATATGCAACAGGAAAGGTCATTTTTTTATTTCTCTGAACATGAATAAGCCCGTACCGAGTTTTTATTTGCTCAAAGACAGGTACACCTATAAAGTCGTGTATTTCGGTTATGCAAAAATCAACGTTTTGAGCAGTATAGGTTCTAAAATGCTTGTTTGCGCCATCATTCAGAAGGATAGATAAAGGTACAAAAAAAACAGCTTCGCCTTTAGTTTTTAAGTGTTGGGCTATACTTTTGACAATGACCAAAGCGGCTATTTCAGTTCTTGAATTACCAAGTAAAACTTCATTGGGCTTTTCAACTAAACCATATTTGATAAACAGCGGCTTGACAATATCTTTGTAGAAATCAGGTAAGTCATTAAAAGTTTGCCAAGGGGGATTGCCAAAAATGATATCAAAATTCTTTCGTGAAGAGTAGAAAAAGAAGTCTGTACATACAATACGAGTAGTATCTATATTCCATTGATATTTTGCATACATTTTTTTGCGCAAATTTTCATATAAGTGCGCGTTCAGTTCTGTGCCATATAAGTTTTGCAGCGGTAGATTTTCTCTACTTTGCCCTGCTTTTAGTGCTTCTTCTATTAAAGCTTCAAACAAATGACCTTCGCCGCAAGTAGGATCAAAAATACTTGCACCTTCAAGCCATTTTTGAGTAAGGTTGTAACGGCGAGCTGCCCATTTACCCCACTCTATCGGAGTAAAAATAGTACCTATGTTCGCTTCTGTGTAGAACGGAATCACTTTGCGAATTTATAACAAATATTTAGCAATTCAAAAAATTTGTTAGCCGTAATCCGAATTTTGAGCTACGTAATACACTTTTTACTCTTCATCAGGAACAAAATCCAATGAAATAGAATTTACACAATGTCTGACGTTTTTTGGCGTAAATCCTTCGCCTTCAAATACATGTCCTAAATGCGCTCCACAGTTGCTGCAAAGAATTTCTATTCTTTCGCCATCAGCATCTAATACTCTTTTGATAGCCCCTTTAATTTCATCGTCAAAGCTGGGCCAACCGCAGTGCGAATCAAACTTATGTTCAGAACGATATAAAGGTGCGTTACATTGACGGCAAATGTATGTTCCTTTTGCTTTATGCTTGTAGTATTTGCCCGTAAAAGGATATTCTGTCCCTTTGTAAAGGATAACCCTTTTTTCTTCTTCGGTTAATACGTTGTAATCTTTCGGATCTTTAGCTACTGGTTTTTTCATATTGGTATTATATTTTTCGTTTTGCATGTTTTTTTTCTGTCCGCATGCATTAGAAACGGTCAGAACAAACGCAAGGGAGAATATAACAGTTCTGTAATTTAGCACTTTTGATGCTTTTAACAAAATTTTGTCTAACTTGGTTCGCATATACTTCCCTTTGTACGTATACGAAATTTGATTAAAATCCTATGAGAACCAAAGAAGAGATTGTTAAAAATTGGCTACCTCGTTATACAGGTACGCCCTTAGAAGAATTCGGAGAGTATATTTTGCTTACTAATTTTTCAAACTATGTGCAAATGTTTGCTAACACCTATCAAGTTCCTATTCGCGGACAGGATAAACCTATGCAAACGGCTACCAATAAAGATGGAATTACAATAATTAACTTCGGCATTGGTAGTGCTAACGCTGCAACTATCATGGATTTACTTAGTGCTGTAAAACCTAAGGCTTGCTTATTTTTGGGCAAATGTGGCGGATTGAAAAAGAAAACCCAAGTAGGGGACTTAATTTTACCCATAGCCGCTATACGAGGTGAAGGAACATCCGACGATTATTTTGACCCCCGTGTACCCGCTTTACCTTCGTTTAGCTTGCAAAAAGCAGTTTCTGAAACTATTACAGAGTACAAACAAGAGTACTGGACAGGAACTATTTATACTACTAACCGCAGAGTTTGGGAACATGATGCAGCCTTCAAAGAGTACCTGCATAAAGTCAGGGCTATTGGGATAGATATGGAAACCGCTACCTTGTTCATTGTAGGTTTCGCAAATGAAATTCCACACGGAGCGCTACTACTAGTTTCAGACCAACCTATGATACCTGAAGGAGTGAAAACCGCAGAAAGCGACAAAAAGGTTACAGAGGAATTTGTAAATATGCATTTAAGAATCGGAATTGATTCACTGCTAAAAATCAAGCAAAGAGGTATATCGGTCAAACATCTTAGGTTCTAATCGCCTGCTTCACAATAGTTTTTTAGCTATCATGTAGCCTATTCCTATCACTGCTGCGATGACTATAGCTATAAATGCCAATTTAATTATTTTCTTTAACAAAATAAACCCAATTAGGGACACTATGCCTAAAATGGCTAGGAATACAATTTGACGTGCACTCATAACATGCAAATATACGTAAGTAAGTTACAAAAAGTGAGATAAAAAATTATGTAAAACGACTTTTAATGTCAAAAGAACTTTCTAAAAAATAATTTTAATTTTTTGGGCGTGCCCTTGCCCACACTTCGCTTGCGCTGGTGTGGGCAAAGCACGCCAAAAAACTTAATCTTTGAAAAACAAAAATAGACCTAACAAATTACAATTTCTTAATAATCTGCATTTTTACATTTGTTGTATTTTTGTGTGTATGAAACAAACTCAACATGTCTTTTTTTATCTTATTTTGCTATTCCTAAATGGGCTTATTTGGACCTCATGCTCAAAAACAGGTCCCAGCGGTTTGCTCAAACCTAATAAATTCCCAGATACCTACACCGTAGTAGATACGATTATCCGCAGTGGGGAAAATCGCTTAATCTCACGCGTAAAGTTAAGTTGGTGGGGCAAAGACGAAGATGGCTTTATTATAGCCTACGAAATCTCTTTTGACAATACTCAATGGAAACGAGTTTTTAAACAAGATAGTACGTTCACTTTGGCACCTCAAACTTCGGATACTGCTGACTTTATCTTTTACGTACGTGCCGTAGATAACCTTAACCAAGTAGATCCTACCCCTGCTCGGCTGCGAATTCCAGTTAAAAATTCTCCGCCTACCGTGAGCTATGTCAGCACAGGTGTCAATACCCCAATCAGTGCTTACCCTGTGTATAGATACGCTTGGGAAGGAGAAGATATTGACGGCGCAAGCAATATAAACTACTACGAATTAGTTTGGAACGATACCACTAACACAAATAACTACTACCGAGTCCCCAGCACTGTAAACAGCATTGTCATTGAAGCAGAAAACCCAACTGACGTTAATACCTTACTCAAAGTCTATTACAATAACAACACTCTACCTGCTGCGGAACGCATGAAAGGCATCAAACTCAATCAAAAAGATAGCTTGTACATACGTGCCGTAGATGTAGCAGGGGCAAAAAGCAAGTTCAAATGCTCTCATCAGGTATATTTTAAAGCAATTTCTGCAAGCAATTCAAATAAGATTCTTTTAGTAGATGGCTACTATGCACTTATTGCAAACTATCCTGGAAATGTAACTACCCGAACTTTTTATGAAACTGAACTGAACAACATCGGAGTGGGCTATGATACACTTGTCCTCTATCGCCGTTCTAGTAGCAAATTTCTTAATTTACCTTCTGATGACTTTGTGGCAAGTAAAACGCTTCAAATGTTTAACATTGTTTTGTGGTATTCAGGTAAAACTCCCGAACAAAGCTTGGGCTATATTCAAAGAATTTCTAATGAATTTTTTAACAAAGGTGGACGATTGTTCCTCTCTACTCCCCAAAATAATACCTTTGACCCCTTAGCCCCTTACTACACTTTTACCCCTATGGACACTTTATTCGGACCAAATACAAGTATTGGTGCGGGACTGTATTTGCAACCTAGTGAAAATGACAGCTTAGTGGCTACGCCCAATGCAGTAGGATATCCTAATCTAAAAGTTAGTGGTTTTATCAATAGTGCTATTCCTTTTACTGTTCGCCCTACGGATGAACCTGTATATGCTGCTTACACTATCAACTACAACACAGGACCTGCTTGGACAAAAAGTAACATTGTAATGGCAAGACGCAGGCAAGCAGGGAAAACTACTTTTGTCGTTACTACGCTTGAATTAGAAAAGCTTAATGGAAAATCAAACGTGACGCAGTTTTTTCAGCACTTAGTAAAAAATGAGTTTGGGGCAATGTAGTTCGTTTAATTGTGGTTTTATGTAGTGGAAAATGGATTGAATTTTAATTTTTTGGGCGTGCCCTTGTGGGCATTTCGCTTGCGCTCATGCCCACAAGGTCGGCGTGCTACGGGCTACG
>JANWVW010000153.1 GCA_025056095.1 Bacteroidia bacterium | reverse complement strand
GCTTAGTTTCAAGCGAATATTAAGGGAGTTTAGTTGTAAATTGGCTACAATTTCTTAATTTTGTATCGGCGTTTACAGCAAAGCTACGGCAGGCATGTTGCTCATTTCTGTTGTAAATTGGCTACAATTTCTTAATTTTGTATCGGCGTTTACAGCACCGAGAAAAATCATTACGAGAGACAGAATGTTGTAAATTGGCTACAATTTCTTAATTTTGTATCGGCGTTTACAGCAGGAAGCCCAAGAAAAAGCATTTCAGGCCCGTTGTAAATTGGCTACAATTTCTTAATTTTGTATCGGCGTTTACAGCCCAGTACCAGCGCCACCGCCAGAACCAGGTTGTAAATTGGCTACAATTTCTTAATTTTGTATCGGCGTTTACAGCAATACTCTATTTTTCTTAATATCATCTGCTGTTGTAAATTGGCTACAATTTCTTAATTTTGTATCGGCGTTTACAGCTAAATGCCTTAACGATCTCGCCATCAGGTAGTTGTAAATTGGCTACAATTTCTTAATTTTGTATCGGCGTTTACAGCAGACCACAGCTGTAAGCGCTGATTTTCAATAAGATAAACGCCAAAAATAGCCATAAAAAAAGCCCAAAAACTAATATTTAAAATTGCAAGTTGTAAAAATAAAATTGAATTTTTTCAATCCGAACGAAATACGTACCTTTCAAAAATATAAGCGTTATTGCTCAAAATAGATTGTAATTAAAGAGTACTTTTGATTTTTCGTTTCCTTATTTATGCAAAGTTTTAGCTTGTAAGGGATTGTATTTCAGGCTTAAACAAGGTAAAGACATAATTGCACAGGTCATCTGCGTGAGGGGCATGGAGCATGCCGATAGGCAGTGCGTAGCGTTAGCGAAGCACCGAAGCGATAGCGTAGTGCGGAATGCCCCGACCCTTGCGTTAGCAAGGGGCACGCCCAAAAAAATTTAATCAATTACTTTAAGTACTTTCTTGACCAAATACCATATTTGAGAATGCAGTAAATAGCTCTAAAACCATCTTTCCAACCTATCTTTTTACCTTCTTGGTAAGTTCTGCCATAATACGAAATGCCTACCTCATATATGCGTATACCTTTGATTCGGCTTAGTTTGGCTGTTACTTCGGGTTCAAATCCAAAGCGTTTTTCTTTTAAGTATAAACTTTGTATTACCTCTCGCCTAAACATTTTGTAACACGTTTCCATATCTGTAAGGTTGAGGTTAGTGAACATGTTAGACAAAAAAGTAAGAAACTTATTTCCTATGCTGTGCCAAAAAAAGAGAATTCTATGAGGTCTTCCACCCATAAAACGAGAACCATAAACTACATCTGCTACACCATTGAGAATGGGTCTTAAAAGAATGTTGTATTCTTCGGGGTCATATTCTAAATCTGCATCTTGAATTACTACAAAATCACCAGTGGCTTTATCAATGCCTGTGTGAAGTGCTGCACCTTTACCTTGATTTTTCTCATGTTTGTAGTACTTTATGTTTAGGTCAGGATTTTCTTTTTGATAGCGTAGAATGACTTGTTCTGTGTCATCTTGGGAGCAGTCATTGACGATGATTATTTCTTTTTGAATATCATTAAGCAGCCGAACCTGCTTTATTTTGTTGAGAATGAGGTGAATCGTTTTACCTTCATTGTAAGCAGGAATAATAATAGAGAGTGTTTGAGGCATAACTGCAAAAATAGAGAATTCTTATCTCAACTTTTGATGAGCACCAAATTTATTTGCTTAATCAATAATTTAAATGCAGAGCAGAAAGTATTTCATCAAGTTTTTATTTTTATCATAGGAATATGGGCTATTCCATCTTCCCAAATAATTTCTGAACCCTGTTGAACAAAGCCAAAGTTCTCATAAAACCTTTTTAGGTACGCTTGGGCTTGAATGTAAATTACACTTTTAGGTGGACACTGCGCTATGGCTATCTCCATTACTTTTTTACCTAAACCTTTTCTTCTAAACAGCAAATGCGTGCATACTCTGCCAATAACGTATTGCCCATCTTTTTTGTAGATCCGCGCATAAGCTACTAATTTTTTAGGTAGATTTTCATCAATAAGATATATAAGAATGTGGGTTGCAGTAAAATCGTGTTCGTCAGGATCTACGTACCAGCAGCGCTGCTCGGCACAAAATACTTCCATACGCAAACGAAACATCTGAAAAGCATCAAAAAAAGAAATTTTTCCGTTTTCTAAAATAACAACCTCTGTTTGCATATTTTAACGTTGTAAAGTACCAATGATATCGGCTATATTTTGGATATTATGGGCATCCAACCATTTGTTCATTTCATCAATCATATCCTTAAAACCTTGAAGGTCATAGTAATACACCATAGTTCCTACTCCGACTAGCGTAGCGCCGCACATCATCATTTCTAAGGCATCTTTACCTGTTAGCACTCCCCCTGTACCGATAATTGGGATACGAACAGCTTTGTAAATATCATTTACCATTTTCAAAACAAGGGGCTTGATACCAGGTCCAGAAACGCCCCCTACTTTATTAGCTAAAATAGGTCTGCGGCTTTCTAAATCAATGACCATGCCTGGTCCAAAAGTATTGAAACAGCATAATCCATCTGCACCTGCATCTTCACAAGCCTGGGCAATACTGACATAATCCTCCACATTGGGCGACATTTTGATTATGACAGGAATGTGAGTTTTAGATTTGCATATTTTAGTTACCGTTGCGGCTTTTATACGAGAGCAAGCTAAAGGCTTTCCAAACTCATCTTCAATATTAGGACAAGAGATATTCACTTCAATCAAGTCGGGTTTAAGTTCAGTGATAGATTCAGTAATTAAACCGTAATCTATTTCAGAGGATGCAATTACATTAGCAATTAAGGGGGTATTAGTTTGCTTTTTGTAGAAAGAAAGTTCTTCTTTGGCTTTTTCTATTCCTGCATCAGGAACACCTACGGCATTGATAAAGTAATGTTCTGTACCTATCATAACAGGGTTTTTATGCCCTTCGTGTGCAGTCAACCAAATGGATTTAGTTGTAACGCCCCCTACCCCTATCCGCGCTACTCGTAAAAGAGCACTACCTGTAATTCCCATTATACCTGAAGCTAATACAATTGGATTTTGAAATGAAACTCCTGCAAAACTTACCGATAAATTTGCCATATTATACAGAAATGGCTATCAAAGTAATTAGCAATACTAGTGATAAACCAAATAAGCCATAGATAATACGCTGCTTTTTTTTAAGTCTTTCTCTTAAAATGTCATTTTCTTTGCGCAGGCGGACTTTATCTTGTATGTATCCAATAGTTTTACCGATTTTAGAAATACCGTTTCTATCTTTGACTACATAAGAGTAAGCACCTTGCTCAAAGCATTCTATGGCTACATGTATATCTTCCTGCCCTGACCACATAATTACAGGCATATCAGGATATTTTTCATGAATTTTTTTAAGGGTTTCAATTCCATTCATGCCCGGCAAGTAGTAGTCTAATATAATAAAGTCAGGGTTTAAGTGAAGGTTTTTAAGACACTCTTCGCCTGTTTTGAAAGGGGTCAAGTGATAATCTGATATAAACTTCCTAATTTGGTGGTCTAGCATCATAATGTAGGTTTCATTGTCTTCTACTACGAAAAAGCTTAGTGTGTGGGAATGTTTATCCATAGCTATGCAAATTACAAATTTTTGTACAAGTAAAACGTATTTCCAAACCAATTACTTCAAAAACTACCTTTGTAGGTACTGCCATATTTTATCATTTAGTTCATTTAAGCCTATTCGGGCTATGGAAGATATAAAGAGTACTTCAATTTCTTTGGGAACAGTTTTTTTGCGCTGCTCTAATTCGTCTTGAGGTAAGATATCTATTTTTGTTACAGCAAGTAGGCGTTTTTTAGACAGCAATTGAGGATTGTATTTTTCTAATTCATGTAGCAATACTTGATAACCTTGTGCGATATTTTCATTTTCTACGGATACCATAAAAAGTAGAATAGAGTTTCGCTCAATATGCCGTAAAAACCGAAGCCCTAGACCTTTACCTTCTGCGGCACCTTCTATAATACCAGGTATATCTGCCATTACATAAGAACCTATTTCTCTATATTTGACAATCCCCAAGTTAGGTACTAGGGTAGTGAAGGGATAATCTGCTATTTTAGGTTTAGCTGCAGTCATTACAGAAAGTAAAGTGGATTTGCCTGCATTTGGGTAGCCTACTAAACCGACATCCGCTAAAAGTTTAAGTTCTAAAATAATTTCCATTTCTTTGCCTTCTTCGCCAGGCTGTGCAAAACGCGGTGTTTGGCGAGTAGGACTCTTAAAAAACGCGTTACCCATTCCACCGCGCCCACCTTCTAAAAGTAAAACTCTTTGTTTATCTTGGGTTAGCTCACAAAGTACCTCACCTGTTTGAGCGTTTTTAGCCACTGTGCCCACAGGTACTTTAAGAATCACATCTTTGCCATTTTTACCTGTTTTAAGTGCGCCTTGACCTGGTTCGCCATTTCCCGCAAAAAAGTGCTTTTGGTATCTAAAATCTAAAAGTGTCCACATTTGGGCATCTGCTTCAAGATAGACGTCTCCACCTTTGCCCCCATTACCGCCATCAGGTCCACCTTTGGGTACATACTTCTCTCTACGCATAGAAACCGCACCAGGACCCCCTTTGCCCGAGCGGCATATTATCTTTACGTAATCTACAAAGTTAGACATAACTAAAAATTATTCACTCCTAACCGTTCCATACAAGTCAAATTCAGTACATTCGGTAATACTAACAGGTACAAAAGAGCCTATTTTCAACGGAGTATCGGTTTGAATAAGTACTTCATTATCTACTTCGGGCGAGTCATATTCTGTACGACCTACCCAAAACTGTCCTTCTCTTCGGTCAATAAGTACAGGTAAAGTTTGACCTATTTTTTTATGGTTGAGTTCAAAAGCAATATCCTGCTGAATTTCCATAATTTCGTCTGCTCTACGGCGTTTTTCTGTATCAGGAACAGTATCGCCAAGCGTGTATGCATACGTGTTCTCTTCATGCGAATAGGTAAATATTCCTAATCGCTCAAATTGCATTTCTTCTACAAAAGATTTAAGCTCTTCAAAGTCAGCTTCGGTTTCACCAGGGTGTCCTACAAGTAAAGTGGTACGGATAGCAATACCTGGCACTTTTTTGCGTATCTTTTCTATCAGTTCAATTGTTTTTCGTTTAGTGATTCCTCTGCGCATAATTTTGAGCATATTGTCAGATATATGTTGCAAGGGAATATCTATGTATTTGCAGATATTAGAATGTTCGCGCATAGTATCTAAAATCTCCTCAGGAAATTGAGCAGGATAGGTATAATGCAGCCTTATCCAAGCTAAACCTTTAATTTGTGCAAGCTGAATCAGTAAATCATTGAGTTTACGGGCATGGTACAAGTCTAATCCATAATAGGTTAAATCTTGGGCAATGAGCATAATTTCTTTTACCCCACTTTCAACAAGAAATTGAGCTTCTTGGACAACTTTCTCCATAGGTTTAGATACGTGTTTGCCTCGCATCAGTGGAATGGCACAGAAACTACAAGGTCTATCGCAACCTTCGGAAATTTTGAGGTAAGCATAGTGCTTGGGCGTAGTAAGCATACGCTCACCAAGCAGTTCTTTTTTGTAATCTGCGTTGAGTGTAGCTAATAAACTTGCAAGCTCTGTTGTACCAAAATAAGCATCTACTTCGGGAATTTCTTGTTGCAGTTCATTTTTGTAACGTTCAGAAAGGCAGCCTGTAACATATACTTTTTTAATTTTACCTGCTTGTTTCAAATCTACATAATGTAAGATAGTGTTAATAGATTCTTGCTTAGCTGCTTCAATGAAACCACAAGTGTTAATAATAACTATATCATGCTTAAGTCTTTTTGCTTCGTGAGATACAGAAAAATCATTTGCACGTAGTTGAGCCATCAACACTTCTGAATCTACAATATTCTTTGCACAACCTAAGGTAACCACATTCACTCGCAGGTTTTTTACTTTCATGGGGCAAAATTACTCATTTATTTTGAGTCTTAATTTGGGCATAAATTATTTTCTCATCCAAGCAATGGGTGTAAGATAACTCTCTATGTAATACCGATGATTTTCTTTTTTAAGCTTACATTTTTCTTTTGACCAGCCCCATACATTTTGTTGGTATAGGACAACCATATCCTCATAAACTTCCCCTATAATAGCCGCATGCCCGTATCGCTTGTTTTTGAACACAATAATATCATCTTTTTGGGGTTTGACCGTACCCCCATTGTAATACTGCCGAAGTCCGATAGGATTTCTTTCACCTGCTTTTATGTTATGCCCTACCCAAGTAATTGCATAGTGATACTTCGCAGGAATGTAATATTTGAGCTTTTCATAGTAGTATCTGCGTACAAATTCTGTACTTTCCCATTTTATTCCGTAGTATATACCTTTTTCACTTCTATGAGGTTTTTTAGGGGATTGGAATATTAGTCCGTTGTAGTAAATAGGTACGCCATTATACTCATTGATAGGTTTGCCTATTCGTAAGTAATCAATAGCTAGCAAAATTAGTGTCGTACAAATGAATAAAATTGTCCATCTTTTCAGCCGCTTAGCCCATCGTTTCATGCATACAAAGCTACGCAATTCTTATTTAGGTGCAGTTTGTAATTTGCGAACCTACAATTGGCTATAATTTTAGTATTTATTCTTGCTATTAGTCTAAATGTTTTATTTAGTTTTTTGGGCGTGCCCCTTGCTGACGCAAGGGTCGGGGCATTCCGCACTGCGCTAACGCTTCGGTACTTCGCTGCGC
>JANWVW010000152.1 GCA_025056095.1 Bacteroidia bacterium | reverse complement strand
CGTTAGCGTAGCCCGTAGCACGCCGACCTTGCCCACACCAGCGCAAGCGAAGTGTGGGCAAGGGCACGCCCAAAAAATTAAAATTCAACCTTTATACAAAAAATAACCTTATTTCACAATTTTTGAGCTACGTGGCAGATGTGTCAGATTCGGTTTCTCCTGCAAAAAGGGGAAACTGCATCATGTATGTATGCACCTCTTGCTTAATTTGATGAAGCACAGTCAAATTATCTCTGTAAGTTAAAGCAGCGTCAATCCAATTAGCTATTTTCTCCATGTCCTTTTCCAATAGTCCTCTGGTAGTAACCGCCGAAGTGCCAAAGCGTATTCCCGAAGTTACAAATGGACTTTTATCATCAAAAGGTACCATGTTTTTATTAGCAGTGATATCTACTTGTATTAAAGCGTTTTCTGCATCCCTGCCTGTGATGCCTTTGTTTCTTAAATCAATTAGCATCAGGTGATTTTCAGTATATCCTGAAACTACATGATAGCCCATGTTAAGTAAAGCATTAGCAAGAGCTTGTGCATTTTTGATAACCTGTCCGCAGTAGGTATGATATTCGGGGGTAAGAGCTTCGCCAAAAGCCACAGCTTTGGCAGCGATAACATGCATAAGAGGTCCCCCTTGCGTTCCTGGAAATACGGCACTGTCTAAGATTTCAGACATCATACGAAGCTCACCTTTTGGATTGGTAATTCCAAAGGGGTTAGGAAAATCTTTTCCCATCATAATAATCCCTCCACGCGGACCACGCAAAGTTTTATGTGTAGTGGAAGTTACAATATGGCAGTGCTCTAATGGATTTTTGAGATATTTAGTAGCAATAAGTCCTGCTGGGTGAGCAATATCCGCCATTAGTATAGCGCCAACTTCATCTGCTACACTTCGTAAAGTAGCATAATCCCAATCGTGTGCATAAGCACTTGCTCCACAAATAATCAATTTAGGGCGTTCCCTTATAGCAATTTCTCTTATTTTGTTGAAGTCTATCAAACCTGTTTCTCTCTCTACGCCATAAAAAACAGGTCTGTATAATTTGCCTGAAAAGTTGACCAAGCTACCATGAGTCAAATGTCCGCCATGAGATAAATCAAAACCTAAAATAGTATCCCCAGGTTTGAGACATGCTAACATTACCGCCGCATTAGCTTGAGCACCTGAATGGGGCTGCACGTTAACCCAAACCGCTCCGAATAATTTTTTTAACCTTTCTTGTGCTAAAATTTCAGCTTCATCTACTACTTCACAACCTCCATAATAACGCTTTTTAGGTAATCCCTCTGCATATTTATTCGTTAAATGGCTGCCCATTGCTTGCATCACTTGCCGAGAAACAAAGTTCTCCGATGCAATCAACTCAATGCCCCTCAACTGCCTTTGATACTCTCTTTGTAAAATATCAGCAACTTGTGTATCCTTCATACAAAGTAAAATAAAAACATATTTTGCACATAAACAAACTTCATTAGCTAAAAAATGTACGCTTGGCGCAAATGAATAACTTTTTTTCATTTACTCTTGTTTAATTTTGTGTTATGGCTTTGGAACCTCCTCCTTACGAAAAATTTTACAAATGTACCAAAGTGATTGTGGAAGCTTGGAAAGGACGAGAAGGATACGAATTAGATGCAGACCGAGCTATGGGGATGATAGATGACCTTATTCAGGAAGGTAAAATTTTATGGGATGAAGATAAAATTACAGAAGATTTAGCAGACTTTTTAGCTTTAGACAAAAAGACCTTTTTAGAAAGTTTAGAGCAAGAAGTACCTGACAGTCAAAAAATAGCTTTGTTTCCAGGGCGAACGCGCATATTTTGGTTTTTATTTTTAGGAATGTTTATGGCTATATGCATCATGTTCGGACTACAAAAATGTAGCGATACATACGTTTCAGAAGTGATTTGGCTATATCTGCGATAGCAATTGTATCACTTCTTTGGCAGGCTTTACATCGTGTACGCGTAAAATGTCTGCCCCTTTTTGTACAAGTAAAGTGTGTAGCACTGTAGTACCGTTAAGGGCTTCTTCGGGCGTAGATTGAAGCGTTTTGTAAATCATAGACTTTCGGCTAATTCCAACTAACAAGGGCACGCCTAACTCTTTGAATCGTTCAAAGTGCCGAACAAGCTCAAAATTTTGGGCTACAGTTTTAGCAAAACCAAAACCTACGTCAATAATGTATTTTGTAAAGCCTTGTGTTTGAGCTTGATAGATGAACTGCTTAGCGCAATTGTATACTTCTTGCACTACGTTATCGTACATTGTGAGTGTATTCATAGTTGCAGGGGTTCCGCGAGAGTGTGTCCAAATGTATGTAGGCTGTTCAGAAAAAATAAAAGAAAGCATGTTTTTGTCAATATTTCCTCCGCTAATGTCATTTATCCATACTTCACGGATAGAAAGGCATTTTTGAGCCACTTTTGCATAAAAAGTATCAATTGACACAGGCAAAGAAAGATGTTTTAACTCTTGTAAAACAGGTAATAAACGTTTCAATTCAGTGTCTGCATCTATCAATGTAGCTCCTGGGCGAGTAGATTGCGCGCCAACGTCAATAATATCCGCGCCTTCTTGGATATGCTTTTCTATTTGTTTTATTGCTTGCTCCACGTACATGAATCGACTACCTGCGTAGAAAGAATCAGGGGTTAGATTGACAATCCCCATGATTTTAACCTTTTGTATGTCCATTGTATTTTTGTGCAGCTACTAATGTCCAAAATTGATAAACCCATAGCACAGTTCCAAAAACGGATGTTTGACCTGGTTTTAGGAACAGTCTTAATAGTTGTTACACTACCTATTCAGATTTTGATTGCTGTTTTGATTGTGGTTACTGCTTTTCAAAATCCCATTTTTGTTCAGATTAGGGCAGGGAAGTACAATCAGCCTTTTTATTGTATCAAATTTAGGACTATGCGGGGCAAAATGAAAAATGCAGGTGAGAATGAGCAGTATCGGATTACAAAAATTGGTAAATGGCTTCGATTAATAGGTTTAGATGAGTTACCGCAGTTGTGGAATGTACTCTATGGCACGATGAGCTTAGTCGGACCTAGACCAACTTTTCTTTATCAAACGGCTAAATATACACCTTATCAGTTTCAGCGTTTGAAGGTTAAGCCGGGTATTACGGGCTTAGCGCAGATTAAGGGCAGAAATCGGTTATCTTGGCAGGAACGTATAGAATATGATATTGAATACATACAGAAGTGGTCTTTGTGGTTGGATGTTTGGATACTACTTCAAACTCCTTTTGCTATGCTACGGTGGAAGGATGCTTATGGAAAAGAGGGTAAAAATGACAACTTTGAAGTATAATTTGCATGATGCAAGCTTAGAATTGATTGGTTAGAAAAATGAAAATTTGATTATTTTTTTTGGGCGTGTCCTTGTGGGCAAAAGCCCACAAGGTCGGCGTGCTTCGGGCTACGCTAACGCTTCGGTGCTGCGCTTCGCTCCGCACTGGGCTAACGCCCACCCTCCGCATGCCTCACGCAAAAGGATCTCTGAAACCATTGTTTCTTTGTTTCTTATGCAAAGTTTAGCTTGTAAGTAGCTGTACTTCAAGCTTAAACAAGGTAAAGACATGATTGCACAGGTCATCTGCGTGAGGGGCATGGAGCATGCCCGTCAGGGCAGTACGAAGCGCAGCGAAGTACCGAAGCGAAGCGCAGTGCGGAATGCCCCGACCCTTGCGCAGCAAGGGGCACGCCCAAAATAAACTAAAAATGAATTATTCTTAAAAAAGTGCAAAAAAATTTGTTTATCTAAATTATTCAAAGTAGATTTACAATTTAATTTGTCAATAGTATGAGTCTCTCCCCAATTGCAATAATTATTGCTATTATTATCGGTCTAATAGTTTTTACCTATTTTGTTCCTGTTGGATTATGGATTACTGCTATCTTTTCAGGAGTACGAATAGGTATAGGTCGTTTAATAGGGATGCGGCTGAGAAAAGTACCCCCTGCGAGTATCATTAAACCTTTAATTACTGCCCAAAAGGCAGGCATTGATGTAGAAATATCTCAACTAGAAGCCCACTACATGGCAGGTGGAAATGTACAGACCGTAGTAAATGCTTTAATTTCTGCCGAAAAAGCCCACATCAAACTGGACTTTGACCAAGCTACTGCGATTGACTTAGCGGGCAGAAACGTGTTTGAAGCAGTACAAGTTTCCGTAAATCCAAAAGTAATTACCGTTCCTCCCGTAGCTGCAATTGCTAAAAATGGTATTCAAGTAATTGTCAAATGCAAAGTAACCGTAAGGGCAAATATCAATCGTTTAGTTGGTGGCGCAGGTGAAGAAACTATTATCGCTCGCGTAGGTGAAGGAATTGTTACTACGATTGGTTCAGCGGAGTCTCATGAACAAGTGCTTGAAAATCCTGATACTATATCTAAAACTGTATTAGCTAAGAGCTTAGACGCAGGAACAGCCTTCGAAATTCTCTCAATTGACATTGCGGATATTGATGTAGGTGAGAATATTGGGGCAAAGCTACAAGCCGAGCGTGCAGAAGCTGACCTTAAAATTGCCCGAGCTAAAGCCGAAGAGCGTAGAGCAATGGCTATCGCCAAAGAACATGAAATGATTGCTATGGCTCAAGAAATGCGAGCTAAAGTAATTGAAGCCGAAGCTCAAATTCCTATCGCTATGGCAGAAGCCCTACGCAAAGGTAATATCGGCGTAATGGACTATTACAGAATAAAAAATATTCAAGCTGACACAGATATGCGCTTAGCCATTTCAGAAGGAAATAAAAACGAATAAAAACTGAATGTTTTAACCTTGTAAAGCTTTTTAAACTACTATCCTTCTATCTAACGCAATTTGCAACGTAGATAGGTGTGTATTATTTTTGAACATTTGTGATAAATTACGCTATCCAACCTGAAAAACAAAGTACTTTATCTACCGAAATTTGGAATAGACTTATTCAACCTTTTCAGTCGTATGCTATTGTAACTGCAGACATCATGGCAAAACACCTTCCTGCTGCCATAGAGAAACGAATTTTTTGGTATACCTTCGAACCTCTTTTTCAAGTTTGGCAACAATTAAGCGTAGATATTCACCATCCTAGTAGTGTACAAGCCTTTCTTGACCTTCAACAGGTTGTGCATCAGCAAGTGTATCTACCTTTTTCTCAATTTAGTAGGTGGTTGCAAAAAGCTATTCAAGAATGGTTAGATATTACTGCACAACCCATTCCTTATCTTAAAAAAACTTATTTTGAATCAGGCACTACGCTGCTACCTATTTCTATTCTGCAAATTACCAAAGAGTATTGGGCAGAACTTAGCCTGCTTTTAGAAGTTCTCATTCGTTATCTTGAAAAAAATTACCAAAAAGATATTGATGCTATGCTTTTTGAAGCTAAGTTGTACAAAATAGCATCTTTGTTGCAGCAAAAAGGTATTTTATCAAGCATGGTAACTTGGTGGGAATATCACCTGCAAGTTAATCCTGTACAGTATGGCGCTTGGCTTTTGGAAACGCAGCCCATTCGTATGAAACTACCCGAAGCGCGACTAAGACAGTACATTCCTATCAACGACCAATTTGAATATATTACGCAACTTTTTAACGGCGATAGAGAACAATACATTGAAGTACTTAAATTTGCAGAAAGGCACTCATATCCCGAAACAGAAGCATACATCAAGTCTATTTTTGAAAAAAACTATGTTTCTACTGAACAAAAATACGCCCAAAAATTTTTAGAGATTGTTAAGAGCTTTATTGAACAAAGATACAAATGAAGATTGAACAAATTTCTAGGGCTATTAAAGAGTACGCCTATCAAATAGGATTTCAATATTGTGGCATAAGCCAAGCTGTATTTTTAGAGGAAGAAGCGCCGAGATTAGAGAAGTGGCTCAAAACACAAAAACATGGTCAAATGGCTTATATGGAAAAATACTTTGATTTACGGCTCAACCCTAAATTGCTAGTAGAAGGCGCAGAGAGCGTAATAAGTGTGCTTTTGAACTATTATCCCCAAAATCCGCAACATAAAGATAATAATGCCAAAATTGCTAAGTATGCTTGGGGTGAAGACTATCATTTTGTCATAAAAGATAAGCTTCGTTTGCTTTTTGAGTACATAAAAACTCTGCTACCTGATGTACAAGGGCGTGCTTTTGTAGATTCTGCTCCGGTAATGGACAAAGTTTGGGCACAGCGAAGTGGCTTGGGATGGATAGGCAAACATTCTAACTTAATTGTACCTAAGGCAGGTTCATTTTTCTTAATTGGGGAACTGATTATCACAGAAAAATTGCAATACGATTTACCTACACAAAACCTCTGTGGAACATGCACTCGATGTATAGAAGCATGTCCTACACAAGCAATTGTTGAACCTTATGTCGTAGATGCTAAAAAGTGTATTTCTTATTTAACTATTGAACTCAAAGAAGAAATTCCTGATGAATTTAAGGATAAAATGAACGGCTGGATATTTGGCTGTGATATTTGTCAAGATGTTTGTCCGTGGAATATTAAATTTAGCACTCCTTGTAACGAACCTCGCTTTATGCCTTTACCACAAATCTCTGAATATGAGCTTAAAGATTGGTTACTGCTTGATGAAAAAACATTTAAGAAAATTTTCAAAAAATCTCCCATTCTTCGCCCAAAGTATAAAGGATTTGTCAGAAATGTACGTTTTTCAATAGGTGAAAAACAATAATTCTATTGAACTATGAATAAGGTAAAATTTTCGTATGGCATCAGTAATTTTGAGATACTTTCCAAAGAAAACTACGTTTTTGTAGATAAAACCTCTTTTATTCCACGATTAGA
>JANWVW010000151.1 GCA_025056095.1 Bacteroidia bacterium | reverse complement strand
CTCCCATAATTTTTGAGCTATTCTATTTTTCAGCTTTTGCTGCTGTTGTTTTTTTTGCGGAACAGGCGCTACAACGTTTTTTGAATAAGATGCGCTTGCAGCTGAACTTTCAGAAAGATTTAGTAGGACTGTTCCTATGAAAAGGAACAATGTAAAGATGTATTTGCTCATAATAGGCAAAAATACAAGTTTTTTAGAAACAAAATTTGCTAAGTTACCTTCTGGGTAAAATTTTTTCTGTAAGCGGCTAAACGGTGCGTTTTCTAACCCACTTTTTGTAACTTTTAAGTAACTTATTTTGTGATTTAGTAAATGCATAAGATAAAATTTACACAAAAAATTTTGATATATCAAAAACACCCCCTAAATTTGCTTTACTAAGTTCAATCAAGTTAAGGTAAAGTTTAATCAAGTAAAAAAATGGCACACGAGCTTCCACCTTTGCCATACGCATATAATGCGTTAGAGCCATACATTGATGAGCAAACCATGCGTTTGCATCATGATATTCATCATAAGGCGTATGTCAATGGCTTAAATGCCGCAGAGGAAAAATTAGCCTTAGCGATTCAAAACGGAGATTTTAGTTCCGTTAAAGCTTTAATGAAAGAATGTGCTTTCCATGGTTCAGGACACTTATTACACTGTATTTTCTGGAACAACATGGCGCCCCCTGGTAACGGCGGAGGAGGAGAACCGACAGGTAGCTTAGCTGAAAAAATTAACAAAGATTTCGGTAGCTACAAGAACTTTAAATCCCTCTTCACTGCTGCAGCTAACGCAGTAGAAGGAAGCGGCTGGGCAATTTTAGCACACAGAAAAATAGACGACAAACTCGTAGTACTACAAGCAGAAAAGCATCAGCAGCTTACTCAATGGGGTGTTACACCTATTCTGGTTCTAGATGTATGGGAACACGCTTACTACCTCAAATACCAAAACCGCAGAGCAGAATATGTAAATGCTTGGTGGGAGGTAGTCAATTGGTCTAACGTACAACTTAACTACGATTCTATCTAAAAGCACCTATTCTTCTCACAAGCTTGCCTTAAATAAACTAAGGCGAGCTTTTTATTTTTTTGCAGTGTTTGCTACTATAATAAAAAATCTTGTATCTTTGCACGCCAATTTAGTAACTGACTTATGTACCTCACCAAAGAAAAGAAAGCAGAAATTATTGCTACTTATGCAGGTTCAGCTACAAATACAGGTGCACCTGAAGCTCAAATCGCCCTTTTTACCTATCGTATCAACCATCTAACTAATCATCTTAAAACTGCTAAAAAAGATAAGTCTACTGAACTAGCTTTGAAAAAGCTGGTAGGCAAACGTAAAAGACTACTAGACTATCTACAAAGAATAGATATTGAACGCTACAGAGCTATTGTTGATAAACTGAATTTGCGTAAGTAGGCATAACAGAAAAACGTACTCAAAACTACTGCGCTTGCTATACACCTGCAAGGGCAGTAGTTTATTTTTGGATAAAGCTTATTGCTTTTGATATAACTCTAATACTTTTCTCACGCTTTTATGCTCTAAAAGTAATTTTTTAGCCTCTTCGTAGGAAATTTCCAGAAATTGCATTAACATTCGCGTTCCTCTTTCAATTAGTTTTTGGTTACTCAGCTGCATATCAATCATTTTGTTACCTTTTACTCTACCTAATTTTATCATCAGTGTAGTGCTTATCATGTTTAAAACTATTTTTTGCGCTGTACCTGCTTTCATACGAGTTGAACCTGAAATAATTTCTGCACCCGTAAGTATCTCCACAGTATCCTCTGCTACTTGGTGAATCAACGTGTGTGCATTACATACCAAACCTACGGTGTAGATACCTTTTTCTTTGGCACGCTTTAATCCACCTACAACATAAGGAGTTTTTCCAGAAGCAGAGATTCCTATTACCACATCTTTTGAATTGGCATCGTAGGCTTGTAGGTCTATCCATGCTTGTTCAGAATTATCTTCTGCAAATTCCACTGCTTTACGTATAGCGCTATCTCCGCCTGCTATGATACCTATGATTACATTATCTAAGCCAAAAGTAGGTAAGCACTCCGAAGCATCTACAATTCCTAAACGCCCACTTGTGCCTGCACCTATATAAAATAGTCGTCCCCCTTGGACTAAATAGCTATAAGACTTCTCAATTACCTTCTCTATACTTGGTAAGGCTTTTTCAATAGCTGAAATTACTTGACTATTCTCATACAAAATACATTCTAACAAGGAGCTAGTAGCTAAACTTTCTAAATTTTGGTAAGGAGAATCATCCTCGGTGTGTTTCATATATCTATTCTAATTTGACGTTCTTTTGCCCATGCTTGTAAAAGTGCTATTGTATCCGAAGTTAAAGGATTGCCCATAACTCTAACTCTTTTCAGAGATTGAGGTAAAACTTCAAGGGATATCCTACGCAGGCTATTATTCCTTACATCCAAGTACTCTAATTGAGATAAATGTTGAATGCCGCTCAGCTCTAACAAAACATTATTGGACAATTCTAATTCAATTAACTGTGGATTTTCTTCCAAACCTGTAACAAATTGCAAAAAGGCACAGTTAGTAACAGATAATTTTTTCAAAGTCGGGACGAAAGGAATTTTATCTATTTTTTGTAAATCTCGGTTAGAAATATGTAAAAACTTTAATTCAGGTAATTGTTTAAGTGAGGAATACATGTCCCCAATTTGTATGGGAGTAACATATAATTCTTGTAAATGAACCAGATGTTTTAAACCTGACCAATCCACTATTCTACATTGTTTTAGATACAGCTGCTCAAGCTGCGATTGATTTTCTAGCCCTTCTAAGGTGGAAATGGCTTTGTTACCAGATAAGATAAGCGTTTTTAATTGAGTTAGTGCACTTAATCCTTCAATTTTTTTGATTTTGTTGTGTCCGAGATCTAAGTAGGTCAGCTTATGTAGTGAAGCTAGTCCTTCAATTTTACGTATATCGTTAAAAGAAAGGTTAAGATAAGTTAAGTTTTGTAAGTGGTCTATATTCTCTATGGTGCGAATAAAATTATGGCTCAAATCCAAGTACTGTAAGTGAATATTTTCAGATAAACCTTGAATACAACTAATTTCATGATGAGAGATAATCAGTTTTTGTAAAGCAAAACAATCTTCTAATCCTTCAATAGTATCAAATTTTTCTTCAATCTCATCGCTAATGTAGTCATAATCAAGGTTGAGCTGTTCAATTTTGTGCGGAGGAGTTTGAGCAAAAATGGTATCTAAGTAAGCTTTCATATTTCATGTACTATGTACAAAATAAATCAAAATTCTATTTTCAATGTTGCAAAAATAAACATGACAGATTAAGATTGCATTAAAGTCAAACTTGATATTTTTAACAGTAAAACCTCAGTTGTATTTTGAAAATCAATCGGCAAAATGAAATACAGGATTGGAACTCGGGGCAGCGCATTGGCGCTATGGCAAGCTAATTATGTGCTCGAAAAACTAAAAAAACATGGTTTAGATGCCGAGTTAGTAATTATTCAGACAAAAGGCGATAAAATTCAGGATATTGCTTTGAGTAAAATAGGAAGTAAAGGAGTTTTCACCCAAGAATTAGAGCAAGCTTTGCGAAACAAAGAAATTGACCTTGCTGTACATAGTGCCAAAGATGTACCTACAAACATAAGTGAAGATTTGCCTATTATTGCTTTTACGGAGCGCGAGTGCCCTGCTGATGTACTAGTAAGCCATAAAAATGTTAATTTAGAAAGAGATGAGTTAGTCATAGGAACCTCTTCTACACGCAGAGCGGCTTTCTTAAAACGGTACTACCCACAGCATAAAGTAGCCGAAGTTAGAGGTAATGTACAAACTCGGATAAAAAAATTAGAACAAGGTCAGTTTGATGCTTTGCTAATGGCTTTTGCAGGTATCCACCGATTGGGCTATGATTCATATATTCAAAGTATTTTGCCTATTGAGCAGTTTGTTCCCGCAGCAGGTCAAGGAGCTTTAGCCATACAAATGCTCGCTTCCCACCCCGACCAAGAACTACTCAAAAAAATACTACATCACACAGACACAGGTATTTGCGTACAAGCAGAACGTTTAATTTTACAACAGTTGGGCGGAGGTTGTAGCGTGCCTATTTTTGCCTACGCGCAATACCAAAAAGGAGAAATCTTCTTACAAGCAGGTATAATTAGCTTAGAGGGAAAAAATATGGCTTATGCACAAAGTAAAACTACATTAGATAAACTTGAATACACAATTTTGAATTTAGTAGAAAATATTCTTCATACTCAAAAGGGTACAAAAATCCTAGAAAAAGTCAAAAACAATAATTTTTGATGCTAACCGCCCATAAAAAGTATAGTTTCTACTTGTTATCCAAAAAAATTAGTCATAATCTTATCACGAAAGCATAAATTGTACTTTATTTTTACTTTTCTTTGAGCTTATGTTATGGATAAACATTAAAGAAGCCCTGCAAGCCATTCGGGCAAATGTGCTGCGTAGTGTTTTGACTATGTTAATTATTGCTTTTGGAATTATGGCTTTGGTGGGCATTCTTACTGCTATTGATGGGATTAAGCATGCTATGACAGAAAAATTTTCTCTTATGGGTGCAAACACATTCAAAATTATGAACCAACCTTCAAAAATTCGCATAAGTGGGCGAAGAAGACCAAAAATTATGGAAAAAAAGAATCCCGAAATTACTCAAAGAAATGTTGAAGATTTTGTAAATAATTACAAATTCCCTGCAACTATCAGCATCAGCAGTGCTAATGTACAAATGGGGCAGGTTAAGTACGAAAATCGCAAAACTAATCCCAATATCAGCATAAAAGGGGGCGATCAGGGCTTTATTGTTGTAGAAGGATATAGTATTGCGCAAGGGCGCAACTTCAATGCTTTTGAAGTAAAAGAAGGTTTGCCTGTGGCAATTATTGGTGAACAAGTACGCAAAGAGCTATTCCCCTATCAAAATCCATTACAAAAACAAATTAGTATCAACGGTAAGCATTTTACAGTGATTGGAGTGTTTGAAGAAAAAGGTTCAGCTTTAGGTTTTGGTGGCGATAAAATAGTTGTCATGCCGTATTCTACACTAGATAAAAATTTTCCAAGCTTGACAGGGAATAAAAATTACCACATCAACATTACGGTAAAGCAAAATTCTTTGCTTGACGCTGCTATTGAAGAAGCGCGAGCAGTTATGCGAAAAGTACGTGGTTTGAACCCATCACAAGAAGATAATTTTGGTTTCATAAAATCTGATGCTTTATCTACACTCTTATTAGAAGAGTTAGCTATTGTACGAACTGCTGCTATGTTCATTGGTCTTATTACCCTGACAGGGGCTGCCGTAGGTCTGATGAATATTATGTTGGTCAGTGTTACTGAAAGAACTCAAGAAATTGGAATTCGCAAGTCTTTGGGGGCTACTAAACGCAACATTTTAAGCCAATTTTTAACAGAAGCAATTGTAATTTGTCAATTGGGAGGTATTTTGGGCATATTTTTAGGAATTTTAATAGGAAATTTAGTTTCAATAGCCATAGGCAGTGAATTTATTATACCTTGGCTATGGATAACTTTAGCAATAAGTTTATGTTTTTTAGTTGGACTTATCTCAGGAATTTACCCCGCATGGAAAGCCGCTAATCTTGACCCAATTGAAGCCCTTAGATATGAATAAACCCTACAAGCCTCAAATTTTCACTATTTTGTTACGTAAATAGTGGTCTAATAGGACAATTGCCGTCATAGCTTCAACGATAGGTACAGCACGAGGTACTACACAAGGATCGTGTCTACCTTTTGGATGTATCACTACATTTTGACCATATTTATCAACCGTTTTTTGAGTTTTAAGAATAGTGGAGGTAGGTTTGAACGCTACTCTAAAAATAATAGGCTCGCCGTTGGTTATACCTCCTTGTATTCCACCTGAATGATTAGTTTCTGTGCGTATATTACCTTTTTCATCGGTATAAAAAGCGTCGTTAAGTTGAGAGCCTTTGTAAAGAACGCTCTCAAACCCTGAACCGTATTCAAAACCTTTCGCAGCGTTTATGGAAAGCATAGCTTTGGCTAAATCAGCTGAAAATTTGTCAAAAACAGGTTCGCCTAAGCCAATAGGAACATTTCTTACCACTCCTGTAATAATACCGCCTAATGAGTCGCCTTCTGCTTTTGCTTGTAAAATAGCTTCTTCCATCATTTGAGCAGCGCTTATATCGGGGCAGCGGACTATATTCTTTTCTATATCTTCGGGCTGAACTTGATTCGGATCTACTTGACTTTTTATTTTCCATATTTGACTAACGTAAGCTAAAATCTCCACTGCACAGCAGTATTGAAGGACTTGTTTCGCAATTGCGCCTGCGGCTACTCGGGCTAAAGTTTCTCGTGCAGATGCTCTACCTCCTCCGCTGGATGCAGTGATGCCATATTTTTTGAAGTATGTAAAGTCTGCGTGTGAAGGTCTAAATGTGTGAGCAATATCAGTATAGTCGTTAGGTTTAGCATCTTGATTATAGACCAATAGCAATATAGGTGTGCCGAGAGTTATTTCTTTTTCCACTCCTGATAGAACATGTACAGTATCGGTTTCTTTACGAGAGGTAGTAATTTTGCTTTGTCCGGGTCTGCGGCGATTGAGTTCGTACTGTATTTTTTCAATGGATATCGGAATTCCTGCGGGACAACCTTCTATTACTACTCCTACTGCTCCGCCATGTGATTCGCCAAAAGTGTGAATGCAGAAGGCTTTTCCGAAGCTGCTTCCTTGCATAATTTATCAAATGTACAATTTAGTGCAAAAGTTTAATAGCAAATGAATTTCTGATATTTTTTTAATTTTTTTGGGCGTGCCCTTGCCCACACTTCGCTTGCGCTTGTGTGGGCAAGGTCGGCGTGCTACGGGCTACGCTATCG
>JANWVW010000150.1 GCA_025056095.1 Bacteroidia bacterium | reverse complement strand
AGCGAAGTACCGAAGCGAAGCGCAGTGCGGAATGCCCCGACCCTTGCGTCAGCAAGGGGCACGCCCAAAAAATCAAAATTATTTTTTAGAACTACTATCAGAATTATGCCGCTTCTTTTTTTGTTGATTAAGCTGATGTTCCCCAAAGAAGGATTAGAATTCTTAACACAGCTCAAAGCTAACAACAATAAAACTTGGTTCGCACAACATAAAAAAGAATATGAAACATTTGTAAAAGAACCTTTCAAGCAAATAGTAACTACAATCGTACAGCACTTGATTCCTCAAACACACTTATCGGAACATATTAAAATAAGCGAATATATTTTTCGAATTTACCGAGATGTGCGTTTTACCAAAAATAAGCTACCTTTCAAAACCTTTTTGGGCGCTTACCTCGACCACGAAGGCACACAATCCGATAAACCTGGATACTACATTCACATTGAACCTAAGAATAGCTTTATTGCTTGCGGCCTATATGAACCAAACGCAGAACAGCTGAAAAAAATTCGCCAAGAAATTGTCTATGAAACAGACACTTGGCAAGCTATACTTGCTCACCCTTCTTTGCTCAAATATTGGGGAGGTTTATATGAAGGCAGAAGATACAAAAAAATCCCAAAAGATGTAATTCAATATCCTGAACTTTGCAATTACACTACCTTAAAACAGTTCTTACTCTGGAAATACATTCCCGATGAGATAGTTACTTCACAAGAATATGTGAGCTATTGTGTAAACCACTTTTTATCTGCTGTATCTTTTGTAAACTTTTTGCGCCAAGCTATTAGTTAGTAAAAAACGTATATTTTTGTATATGCCACCTGTATTAAGCGTGAATGTTAATAAAGTTGCCACACTGCGTAATGCAAGAGGAGGTAACGTCCCTGATGTTATCAAATGTGTGGAGTACCTTCAAAACAATGGCGCAGAGGGCATTACAGTGCATCCTCGCCCCGACGAAAGACATATTACCCGCAAAGATGTTTCAATGATAGCTAAAATAATTACCGTAGAATTCAACATTGAAGGCTATCCCGACCAACGTTATTTAGATATCATTGAAGAAGTCAAACCTGCCCAAGCTACACTTGTTCCTGATCCGCCCAATGTGCTTACTTCCAACGCAGGCTGGCAAATTGATGATACAAACCTTAAACTATTAGCCCAAGCCGTAGAGCATATAAAACGACAATCTCCACAAACTCGCATTTCTGTATTCATCAATCCTTTTGATGTATTAGAAAAAAATTTATCTGTGCTTAAAAACATTGGTGTAGATAGAATTGAACTTTTTACAGGACCGTACGCACATACTTTTTCTTCAAAATCAAGCGCCGAAATAGACAATGTACTAAATATCTACAAAACCGTAGCGCTACATGCGGTTGAAGTAGGTTTGAAGATAAATGCAGGTCATGACTTGGATTTGCACAACTTGCCTAAGTTAGTCAGTACTATTCCTTTTATCAGCGAAGTAAGTATAGGACAAGCTTTTATTTCAGATAGCTTGTGGTATGGGTTTAGAGAGACACTATTGCGATATAAGTTAGCGCTACGCCCCTAAGGTTAAAAATCTGTTCCGATGGCAAGTGTCCACAAAGCTTTGGGACTAATATAGCCATCTTCTATGCCCCAGGCAGCATCTATTCGTAGAAAATAGCCAAGCACTACGGTACGCAGCCCCAAGCCATAACTGGCTACCCAAGGGCTTCTTTGATTAAATACCTGTACAGATATGTTTCCTAATTCGTAATAAGCAGTGTTAAGTTCAGTATTGTTGCGGTTAGGGAAACCTCTGTTCCAAGCTGTACCGATATCTACGAATGTAACTAACTGTAAGTTATACCATAAAGCAGAGGGCATACTGCTTCGTTTAATGTATTTAAGTAAAGGCGTGCGAAGTTCGTTGTTCCAAACAATATAACGCCTACCTGTACGCGCACCTCGGATAAAACCGCGCATAGGCGTAGCAAAATCAGTGAAATAAAAGTCAGGTAGTTGGTTGCTTCTATACCTCAAGCCTTGATGATCTTGGATACGATTGTTAATGTATCCTTCCACGCCCCCTAAATAAAATAGCTGCGGATTAGGTCCAAAACTCCACTGTGTAGCTATTCTGCTTGCCCAAATAAATTCTCCTGAAATTACCGTATATTGCTTGAATTCCCCACTGAAAGTAGCCAAGCTATAAGACTTATCAAAAATGCGTTGATAGGTGCTTATGCCTACCGCTGCACGCGTACCTTGGGAAATGTTTAGTCCTTTTACTTTTGTATTGTCGTAAATTACTCTTGTACTTATACCTAAAACGCTGCACTTTTCATCAGGTTTAGGTATTTCTATCAAGTTTTGGCGATTGATATACGTATATTCCCCTTGACTTTCCCATTTGAGAAAACGACTATATGGGCGTATAGCCGTACCTTTTACGCTATATGTTTTATATTTCAATACAAATGGGTCATTAAAGTTGTCTCTATCTCTAAAATCTCGTGTTCTGCGAATAAATTCTACTAAATAGTCCCACTTTTTGGGTTGATACAGGTATTTTATTACATAGTCCGTGCTTCTAAAATCAAAATATACGCGTGCATACGCAGTAATTTTATAGTTGTTAAATACATCGCTCATTCCTCCGACAAACTGCATACCTAGCCCTTTTACAGGATCTACACATAAACCTGTACCTACTACATCAGGACTCATACTTACTATATACATTTGACTTTGAGAGATATTAACCGTTTTTTGACCTTGCGGCGAAACAATTCTTATAGCTTGCTGATTTCTTTTGTCTTGCTTTTTAGGTTTATTCGTCAAAACAAATTCTTGTTTTTGATAATCAAAAATGTAATGGTAATAGTTAATGCTTCTTCTTTCGTTTTCTGTGCTGTCTATAATTTTCTCTATCTTGTTTTTAATCGTTAATAGTTTGTTTTTCTGTACTTCTGCACGCACTTGAGTAATGTATTGCACTTTCTCTTCCGTTGCACGGATTTGAGTATTGAGCTGCACACTTTCGTCAATCTTTTTACTAAATAGTTGCGGAGTACCATTTTGTAGGATAGATACATATAAGGTGTTAAAGTTATGTGTAAGACTGTAGCTTATTACATCACAAGGTAAATTAGTAAGATATTTAGGGCGAACTTGTGCAGTATCACTTGTTTTGTTAAGGTCTTGCAAAGAAATATAAACTACGTTTCTTATTCCGCTTTTATTAGTTGTAAATACTAACTTATCTTGAATAATTTGAGGGTAGAGTTCTTGGTCATATCTACGGTTAATAATACGATTAAGCGGTTGAATGCTTTGTACTTTACCTTCACCTTCTATTTGGTACTGCCACAAGTTGAAATTTGGATTAGCTTCAGGGGCAGTCAAGCCTAAATATAGCCGTTCCTCATCTTGTATATCAGGTTGATTAGAGCATATCCAAAGTTCATTCTCATTTAGACCAAAACAGGCACTGATATCATCAAACTTGGTATTTGTAACTTGGCGCAATGAACCTCCTATGGGTAAAATAAAAATGTCTGATTGAGCATTTTTAACTGCGGCTAATAGCAGCTGCGTGCCATCTGCAGACCAATCTATACTCAAAATTTGTTTTAATCCTCCTGTTTTAATGCTTTTTTTGACTTGTGAATTTCTGTCATACAAAAGTAGGCGAGTTTTACCTTTGTCCGAGTATGCTACGGCTAGCTTGTTCCCATCTTTTGACCAAGCTAAAGGTAAGGTCCAAAAACTGAGCTCATTTATATCGGTACGCATGCCCGTTTGAATAACCAAGTATTTTTTTTGAGTTTGAAGATTTTTGACCCATACCTTGATAATTCCTTTGTGGTTTGTGGTATAAGCTAAATACGTTCCATCAGGGCTGATGGCAATGTTATTAGTAGATTGAATAAAAGTGTAATTTTCTTGGTTTTCAAAATTTGCAGTGCTGTTCTCAAATTTTTTTTGATAAAAGGCTAAGTAATCCTTAAATAAAGCGGAAATATCTACGTTGAGAATATATTCTATGCCATGTAAGACATTTCTAGCACTACGCACCATGTATAAAATATCCGCAATACGGTCAGGAGTGTAGGTTTGTGCAATAAAATGCCAAACACTTACCCCAACTTTACCTGCATACGGTCCTTGTATATCCATAAAGGAACGGATTTTCTGATTCAAAATAGCGTCGCGAGTGTAATAGGCATACGTATCATTCCAACCACTAGCAAGGTATTCCGCTAAGCCTTCACTAAACCAAGTAGGTACATTCAAAAATAAAGAGCTTTGAATAGTATTCGGTAAAGAGCCACCGAACATCATGTCATTAAAGAAAGTTAAGCATAAGTTTCTACGAATTTGGTGCGCAAACTTGACATAACTTCCTTCAAAATACACTTCACATTTAGCAGGTATCATTTCTGTTATACCCCCCTCAGGATTTTTAATATTGGGCGGTTGAACGTTGCTTTGTTGAAAATCGGTAATAGATGCATGTACGATAATAGCAATTTTAGTTTCAGGATAGTAGTCCATTATTTTGTACAAGTATCCATAGTGCTTTTCAGCTTCCAAAGCCACAAAATGGGCAAGACTGTCATTTTTCTGCGTAAAATAGATATAAAAGTTGTCGGTTTTTAGATATTTCCATACAAATTCCTGGTGTTGTATAGCATTTTTAGTGTATGAAAAGTTTATCTGCCCAAAAGCATAATGGTGCAACGTCAAAATTAAACTCAACCAAAATAAAACTGCGGCAAATGGCATACTGGGATTTTTCTTTCTATCACTGCTGAACAAATATAAGGTAAAAAAAATTAAAAAAAACAAAAAACTCTACAAGAAACCTTGTAGAGATACATTGAGAATCAGAGATTGGGCAAGAGGTTGATTTGTGTTACAAAAATACTACGTTTGTCTTTTGTGCATAAAATGCTGCATCAATTGTGTTTAAAAAATACATGCATGGTTAAAAATTGAACATGAGCAGTTATATTTGCTACACGAATGAACATTCTTTCCTTGCGTAAAGTTGTCAAGCGATACGAAAACTTTATCGCTGTTGACAAAGTGTCTTTGAATATTCCCAAAGGAAGCATATACGGAATGCTGGGACCTAATGGGGCAGGTAAAACTTCTATTTTACGCATGATTACTCAAATTCTTTTACCTGATGAAGGGCAGATCTTATTTGAAAACGAACCTCTATCACCAAAGCACCTTGCACATATTGGATACATGCCCGAAGAAAGAGGTTTATACAAAAAAATGAAGGTCTACGAACAGCTCTTATACTTTGTACAACTTAGAGGATACACTAAATCACAAGCAGAGCGGCTTCTATCCGTTTGGATTGAAAAACTCAACATCAAAGATTGGTTGCATAAAAAATCTAATGAACTTTCAAAAGGACAACACCAAAAACTGCAATTTATCGTTACTGTTGCTCATCAACCTAGCTTACTTATTTTAGATGAACCTTTTTCAGGATTAGACCCTATTAGTGCTAACTTAATTAAAGATGAAATTTTTGAACTGCATAAAAAAGGAGTTACAGTCATTTTCTCTACTCATCGCATGGAGCAAGTAGAGGAAATATGCGATAACATTTGTCTTATTCATCAAGGAAAAGTATTGTTAGAAGGTTCATTAAGCCAAATAAAGCAAAGATTTAGAAAGCCCCTATATCAAATTCGGTTGGAAAATTCTGAAATTTCTCTTACTGACCTTGACCCAATAAAGATTATTGAAAAGTTTCCGAACTACACTGTAATTGAGTGCAAAGGTTTTGATAATGACAGAAAAGTGTTAGAATACCTAGTACAACACTTACCTATTACGTATTTTGCACCCTTAGAAACCCCTTTGAATGATATTTTTATTGAAGTAGTCAGCCAGCGGAATTAAAATTTTTACGGTTTAAGCTCGTGTGCCATAGAAAACTTATCAATTCAAATTTGTAGCTTTAGAGTTTGAACATATTGAGAAGTTCTGTTTTTTATGAAGTTTTTTATCCCAAAGTCTTTTTTTACGTTGTTCAAAAGTTTTTTAACTATGTGTTTATCAAGCTCTTCTTGTACTGTGGCTTTTTCTTGTAAATAGCTATCTAACTGATTTTGGGCAAGCTCTAAATATTCTTGGGAAATATCAATTCCGATATAGTTTTTTATTCAGGAATTTAGCAGCTATGCAGGCTGTTCCGCTACCGCAATAACGATCTACATTTTAGAGCTTTCATTGAGAATAGAATAAATGCATCGCGTAGGCAAAGGATAAAGAACGCAGCAGAATGATTTACTTTTTGTTCAGGATTGAAGCGCCATATAGAGGTAAGCAATGCATGTTAGAGAGCAGTTCTTCGCCAATTAGGTCAGTATCATTTTTAGGTTTGTGCAGCCATTAAATACGTTCCTCTACTTGTCAAAATCGCCAACCTTTAAGGTTAGCTGCTATCATTCTATCTCAAATAATTTCTTGCCGAATGTGCCATTTTGTTTGACAAATCCACTGAATAGGGTGCAAAAGAATTCCCTTTTCCAACGTATTTTATGATTGTAGAAAAAGCTTCCTCTTGGTTTGATTATTCTGTCAGTTGGTTAAGTGGATTTTGTAGTTCCTGCAAGGTATCTCCGCAGATGAGTTTATTGTACATATTTATGCGTAGGTTGCATAAAGTTTTTTGTAATTTTTATTTAGTTTGGATGTTATCCAAAACGGAACTTTGTTTGAAGGTCAAACCTATGGGAATTTTTTGCAACTGTGTTTTACAAAGAGTACTATTTTTAGATGAAAGTGTGAGTATTTTTATTCTTTTTTGGGCGTGCCCTTGTGGGCGTTTCGCTGCGCTCATGCCCACAAGGTCGGCGTGCTACGGGCTACGCTAACGCTTCGGTGCTGCGCTTCGCTCCGCACTGGGCTAACGCCCACCCT
>JANWVW010000149.1 GCA_025056095.1 Bacteroidia bacterium | reverse complement strand
TTGGCGAGATCGGACCTTCTAAAATATAGGCTGTAAACGCCGATACAAAATTAAAAAAATGTAGCCAATTTACAACTAAGTAGTGGATGCGTCCGTTTTAATACTTGCTGTAAACGCCGATACAAAATTAAAAAAATGTAGCCAATTTACAACTTGGCGAGATCGGACCTTCTAAAATATAGGCTGTAAACGCCGATACAAAATTAAAAAAATGTAGCCAATTTACAACTGACAAGTACTATTTTTATTTTTTGGTTTGTATATTTAGCTTGTTTAAGCTTGAAGTACAAATACTTACAAGCTAAAACCTTGTATAAAGTGCAGTGAAACAGTTGTTTCAGAGATTCCTGCGTGAGGCATGCGAAGGGCGTGCGTTAGCACGGTGCGAAGCGCAGCGCAGCACCGAAGCGAAAGCGTAGCCCGTAGCACGCCGACCTTGTGGGCATGAGCGCAGCGAAACGCCCACAAGGGCACGCCCAAAAAAATTAAAACTTAATATTTCTTAATCGCCCTTCGCAAAAAATAAACTCACTTATTTTTATCTAAAAATGGTAATGTTGCCAACTAATTTATACTTATCCCCTTGACAGGTCTTTGCAGTGATAATATAGTAATAAACCCCCTCGGGTAAAGGTACTTTCGTGTTTTGAGTTTCCCCTGTCCAACACTCTTCGGGATTGTTGCTTTCAAAAACAACTACTCCCCACCTGTTGTATATGGACAAATTATAATCATATATCCCTTCAATTTTGAAGCAAACTTTGTCGTTTAGATTATCCTGCGAAGGAGTGATAATGTTAGGAATTTTGGGCGTTTGACATACATAATTGCCCACGTTAAAGTAAAAAGTTTTTTCACATCCGAATGCATTTTTAACTGTTACACTGTATCGCCCAGGTTCTTGCACGGTAATAGTTTGAGTAGTTGCACCTGTGTTCCATAAATAAGATGCCCCTGGATTATTTGCGTTGAGTATTACAGGATTTTTAGCACAAACACAGGTATCTTGGCTTTGAGTAGGATTTTCAATGGTGCTTACTTGAATCACGGCAAAGGCTGTATCAGGTAAAGCACGGCAATTCATAGGATTGCTTACAATGAGCTGCACAGGATATGTACCTTGTTGCGTATAGGTATAAGTAGGGCTGTAACTTGTACTAGTGTTTCCATCACCAAATAACCACAAGTAATTCAAATTTTGCGGACTTTTGTTCTCAAACTTAACCGTTAGGGGAGCACATCCTTTATCAGGAAAAGCGTTAAAAGATGCTTGTGGTTGTATGTTATTTAGTTTAAAGTCTAATTTCAACACGGCATTATTACAATTGCTACTGTTGTTGGTAGTAGATTGTACCCCTGGGGTAGTGTATAGATCTGAATTTCCTCTACAACCTGCACAAATAGCTTGATAAATTACGCCCTTTTTATCATATCGAGAAGTACCGCCATCTACATGTTCCTCTGACCGATTACCACCGAAATAAGTAGCATAAAGCAATTCTTTCATGTCTTTGCTTAAAACCATTAAGTAAAAGTCTGAACCATCTGTACTTTTTTGAATAGCATTATTGGTAATTGGCATACCTGTTACGTTTCCACTTACTACATTATTGATGTCTTGCAAACCTCCCCAACCTGAAACGTATATGTATTCGCAATCATCCACTAAAAAAGCACTTATAGAAATATCTACGGTACTTCTGCCCGAACCAAAACGAGTAGAAAGAATGTTTTTAGTTAGCAAACTATCTAATTTGATAATGAACTGTGTCCCTCTGGGCTGATGAAAGACATTGCTACTCACAGGAAAATTCCCTAAGGTTTGCCCTACCACATATACATTTTTTTGAGCATCTAGTTGAATGAGATAACTTTGGTCATAATTACTTGTGCCTATAAACGTGGAAGCCAAAATACTTTTACCATCTGCTGAAAGTTTAGTTACAAAGCCATCTATTCCACCTGGTTTTAGTTTTAAATAAGCCGTGCTTGAAGTAGGATAGTCTGAACTGCTAGTTCCTCCACAGACATAAGCCTGTCCAAAGTTATCTATGATTATTCCATAAGCTGCATCATCGGCATTACCGCCTAAATAAGTGCTGTATAACAAAATAGAAAGCTGCGTATTGAGTTTAAATACACAAGCATCTTGTAAGCCTGTTAAATTGCCTTTAATAGCACCAAAAGTAACAGGGAAGTTGGTCGATCGCGTACAAGCGGCTACATATACGTTGTTTTCGGCATCTAGCATAATTTCGCCCCGAGCTTCATCTCCATACAAATAGTATAGTTGTGATGCTCCTTCGGGATTTATCCCATCAATATTGTTACCACCTATGAATGTAGAACCTAGTAGTGAGGTTCCTGAAACGTTCAATTTAGTTACAAAAATGTCCCATGTTCCTCCGTTGTAAGTTCTGTCGTAAGCAGTAGCAGTAGTAGGAAAATCCGTAGAAGAAGTAGTTCCCATAATGTACAAGTTAGCTTGCGCATCAGTGATGATGCTGTGAGGTTGCTCATTGCCTGAACCTCCTAAGTAAGTAGCGTAAATTAATTTTCCTACGGGGTTGAGCTTCATGATACCGCAGTCAGAGGGATAGCTGCCTGAACCTCCTGAAAATGTAGTTTGAAATGCTCCTGGGCTGGTCGGATAGCCAAACCGATACACTGTACCTGCCGTGTATGCATTGCCTAAGGTATCATAAGTAGCAGCGAAGCCCCAATTATCCGCATAAGAACCTGTGTAAGTTGAAAATACAACCTGTGGGTCTATAATTAAAGTATCTTCGGGATTGTATTCGCCTATTTCAAAATAATAGAAACCGTTTTTTTCTTTATACTGGCAAGGTACATTCAAAAGACCTTTTTTATCCTTTTGGTAAGCTAATGGGCTATTTTCATAAAAGCTAGCTATCTCATTTAATACATGAATTTGGTTATTTTTAATTTCGGTTTGAGTTTGTCCGATATACTTCCATTGAATAAGATGAGGATTAGCGTGGGGTAAAACAATGTAATCATATTTAAGGTGTTGATTTTGAATGTACATTCGTACGTGAATGTTAGGATAAAGATTTTTAAGCCATAGTTCTTGATAAGATTTTACGCCCGTAACCCATTTTTGCGGATCGTTACCATAAAAGTAATTGTAGATTTCTTCGTTTTCTTGTATATGTTTTACAGCTGCTTTTTGAGCGTTAAGCCACTGCATTTGTATAGCAGTTTGATGCAACGTACCTTGCTTATAGTGTCTGATATGATTAAGTTCTTGACTATTCCATAGATGATAGTACAAGTAGTTTTCGTGTATCCATAAATTTCCTTGCGATAAGCGTAACAAAGATTTTGCTGTGTAATTCCATTGTCCTTGATTAGGAATAAAACCGTCAGCAAAGGTTTTTAAGAATGAGCAAGTGAGTAAAATGATAAAAAGCCTTTGCATGAAATATTTTTTTAATTTTGGGCAGAAAAATACGAAAAATATGCGAATTTTCAAACTTTGCTTGACTATTCTTTTAGGTGTGTGTTCCTTTTTTAGCTATTCTCAATCGCAGCTTTTGTTCTCCAATCAAGGTTTTAACGCAGCGACATACATACCTGCAATGTATCCGCAACTAGAAATGAACAAATTTCAGATTAGTTCAGGTTTGCAGCTTTCGATTGGAAATAACAATTTTAGTTATAGTATTGTAGATAAGCTACTTGAAGGAAAACCTATCACTTATGAAGAAACTCAAAACATGGCTAAAAAAAGTAAAAAACGAAATGTAATCGGTTCAGAGTACTCTTTTCACTTACTAAATGCAGTCATAAAAAAAGATAGGTACATTCTAGGGTTGGGTATAGAGGAGAATGATTTATTTTCATTTAGCTACAACAGGGATTTAGGAAAACTTCTATGGCAAGGAAATAGCCAGTTTGAGGGCAAAACTGTAAAAGAAGATAAAGCTAAATTTTATTGGCATAGAGTACGCTACTACAAAGTTACAGGGGCTACTCAATTAACTGATAAATTAAGCATAGGAGTAAATGCTAAACTTGTACAGGGAGTTCGTCAAATAAGGACAAAGCACTTTTCAGGTAGTTTATTTACAGCCCAAGAGGGAGAATACCTTGACTTTACTATGGATTATGAATTTAATACAGCAGGATTAGGAAAAGGAAATAGAGGTATATTCAAATTTAACGGAGTAGGTGCAGGGGTAGATATTACTGCGGCTTATCAAATAAATGAATCACAACTTCAAACTATATATGTAACTGTACAAAATTTAGGTTTTGTATCTTGGAGTGGAAACGCTACTACCTATACAGAAAGTGTAAATCAATTTCGCTTTGAGGGACAAGTCATTTCAAACTTATTTGCTGTACAAGACAATAAAAACAATGCTTTTGACACTTTACGCAAAGTATTTAGTTCTAAACTTAGCGCCCAAAAATATATAGATATGCTTCCGCTGCGGCTGAGTGTAGGATATGTTCAGCAAATCAATGAAAAGGTACAAGTTTCAGGGTTGTTTGAGCAAGGTTACCATAGTTCTATCACTTTCAGACCACACCTAGAAGCTGCGGCGCAGTACAAGCTTAATGAATACCTCGCTGCAGGAGGATGTATGGGAGTTTTAGGGTTTAATAATTTTAATTTAGGTCTACATACCTGTTTGAATTACAAAGGCTTTGGAATTTGGCTAAGTGCTGACCAAATCACAGGTTTAATTTTGCCCAAAATGGGAACAGGTGTAGCATTGTATGCGGGTTTATGGTATAGAATGTAATAGAGCGGTAGCTTGTCAAATTGGCTTTTTCTTACCTTTGGTTTTAAGAGCAAGCTCAACTGCTTTATAGGCATTTACTACTCCCCCTGAAACACATAGCTTACTAAATGGGACTTCTTGATTCTGAGTGCCTGGCTTAATAGTAGTTTCTCGGATAGGTGTAACGCTTTTCATGATAATGTTTTTGACTTGTGCTGCTGTAAGAGTAGGAAAGTAAGACCTCAATAAGGCTGCTACTCCTGCTGCACAAGGCGACGCCATACTTGTGCCATCAAATCGCTCATACTTAGACCCTGGTACAGTAGAATAAATACCTACTCCAGGTGCAAATACATCTACATTTTTTTGTCCATAGTTAGAAAAATTTCCAACTTTTTCTTTTCCACCTTTCCAAGAAGAAGCACCTACTTCTAGCCAAGCTTCTGCTTTTCCACCTCCCTCGTATCGTTTATTTGGATAGTTTTCCTCTTTATCTAAATCCATAGCCGAATTTCCTGCTGCATGAACTATCAACACATCTTTGGACATAGCATATTTGACTGCTTCATCTACCACTTTTTTGTTAAAAGACACATCTTTGCCAAAACTCATGTTGATGATGCTTGCACCATTATCTACTGCATAGCGTATGGCATTAGCTACATCTTTATCTCTTTCATCTCCATCGGGAACCACTCTAACAACCATAATTCGTACATTATCACAAATTCCGTTGATGCCGATATTATTATTTCTAACTGCACCAATAATCCCTGCTACGTGCGTACCATGAGAAGCATCTGGACCAATAACATCATTGTTGCCGTAGTATTTCTCTGTTACATTCTCATAATTATCACCTACAATAGAGCGAGGATCAAAGTCAGGATTGAGTTTGAGACTTAACATTTTGCTGATATATTCATACACAGAGTTTACTTGCTTAGTTATATCGCTTATAGATTGACCTATCTTCAGACCTTCTAACAGGGTTTTTTTAGACATAACCTTTACAGGATCTTCTCCTGTTTGATATTGTTGCAAAGTAGCAGTGTCAATTTGTTTACCTTCAAGATCTTTGAGAATTTGCTCTATACCTTTTTTAAGAGTTTCATATATTTTAATTGCCTGCTCCATTTGAGTTCGCTCTTGAAGGAATTTTTGTTTTACTTTCTGGTACTTTTGATATTCTATTTTTTCACTTTTGGATAGCTTTTTAAGTTCTTCTTCTTTTTTGCCTTCAAATTTTGCAGAAAGTCTTTTATACTCACGGGCGGATTCCTTAGTATCATACCATACATGGCTTCCATCCTTACCGCCGATGAAGTTCCATCCATATACATCGTCAACGTAGCCGTTTTTATCATCGTCGATGTTATTGTTGGGAATTTCTTTGGTATTTTTCCAAATAACTTCTTTGAGGTCTTCGTGGTTAATATCTATACCACTGTCTAAAACTGCTACAATTACCGTTTTTGAAGTTCGCCCTTTGAGCAGAGTGTAAGCTTTATCCACGCTCATCCCCATGATTTTATCGCTTTCATAATCCATGTGCATCCAGTTTTCAGGGGACTTTTTGGGTTGAGCTAAGCTTGCAGAAACAATGAAAATGAAGGCTACATTTAATAATTTTTTCATTGGGCAAAAATATAAAGATTTATTCAAGCATTTTGCATGTTTAGTTTTGTATTTACGAAAAAATTAGATATTATTGCAATGCAAGCAAATTGTATAGATGCACAAATAAAGTGTTTTTATACAGCTTGCTAAGTAGGCATAAAATTTCATAGGTCAGAAAAAATTCTAACGAAATATTATGGAAAAAGAAAAATTAGAAGCTGAAATTAGAGCCTCTATCAAAGAGTGCGAAAAGCAGATTGCGGAATTGGAGCATCAGCTGTATGCTGCAAAGCAAAAGTACCTTGCCAAAATAACTGAACTGATGGAACTCAAAAAAGAATTAGTGCATGTACATGCCGAAATGAATGAACAAAATCAAGAAGAGCATCACTCAAAAGCTCAAGAGTTATTAGATAAAATTCGCGAAGCTTTTAGCAGTGGCTTTCAGAACGTTGGAATATAGTCATAGATCAAAACCTTTTGGACTAAGGCTAATCTGCTCTTATTGATATTTTTTTTGGGCGTGCCCCTTGCTAACGCAAGGGTCGGGGCATTCCGCACTGCGCTTCGCTTCGGTACTTCGCTGCGC
>JANWVW010000148.1 GCA_025056095.1 Bacteroidia bacterium | reverse complement strand
TTCGCTTGCGCTTGTGTGGGCAAGGTCGGCGTGCTTCGGGCTACGCTTTCGCTTCGGTGCTTCGCTTCGCTACGCACCGTGCTGACGCACGCCCTCCGCATGCCTCACGCAGATAAAGTTTACCATCACTATTTTTTATTTCTAACTTTGGTTTCCGCCTAAAAATTTTATCTCTCACATCACTGTTCCTTGACTAATGTATGTAAAGTAAGTTCTTTTTGGGAGCAGAAAGCTTTTTCATAAAACACATAAGATACTCTTCCTGTAAGATTCTAATTTAATTACTTAATTGGCTAAACAAGTTGGTTACATAAGCACAAGTATATTGCATGTGGCTACCATACCAAGAAAACATTTCCCCATCTACCAAAAGTATTTTTGTGTTAGGAACTATAAGTTGAAGTTCCTGTACATGCTTTTCCTTGAAAGGATAAGGTTCCGAAGGTAAAAAAATATATTCAGGATTAAGCTCTTGTATTTGCAATTCTGTAAGTGTAGGATAGCGACTTTCTAAACTACAAGCTAAATTATTCCACCCAAAATGGGATAAAAGTGCATTTATAAATGTACCTGTTCCTGCTGCCATATACGGTTCTCGCCATATAAAGTACAGTATAGAACCTGAAAATATTTCTTTGTGTTGCTCAAAATCTTGTTGAATTTTAGCACAGAGTTGTTCAGCCTGTGTTTTTTTGTTTACTAAGTCGCCTATATCCTGTATAGCCCTAAATGCTTCATGGATATTTTCTACTTCTGTAACATAAACAGGGGCTATTTCACTACAATTCTGTACAATTTCTTGTGTGTTTTCCTCTTTGTTTGCAATAATTAAGTCAGGATTAAGCTGCTTTACTTTGTCATAATGGACTTGCTTTGTGCCACCTACAATTACCTTCTGTTTTTTCCATTCCTTTGGATGAACGCAAAATTTAGTTATTCCTATTACTTCCGTGTCTAAGCCCAAGTCGCTTAGCAATTCAGTTTGAGAAGGGACCAGCGATACTATCCGCTTGGGGGGATAATTCGTCAAAACAATTTCTCTTTGCAAATGATCTACAAAAGTACGCATAAATGCAATTTGTAAAAATACAAAATAAATTCAAATGCTTTCTTATCTTTGCAATATGCAAGAATACAAGTTAGAAAAAGTAGCGAAGGAGTTGTCTGTATCCTCGCCAATGGTAGTAACATTACTTAAAAAGCAGGGCTTTTTAATAGAGGATAAACCTGATGCTAAACTTACGCATGAAATGTATAGTTTTTTATATCAGGCTTTTGGAAAATCTGTACCTTCTGAACCTCAATCAGAGCATAATAAGGAATGGGAAAAAAAACCGCCCGCTACACTTGCGTTTAGAATCGTAAGCGAACCTAATAGACAAAACTTTAAACCATTTTGTATTGTCAAAGAAGATAAAAGTATACAGATGCTTACAGAGCAAGAGATTGTACAATTGTTTCCTAATAACGGCAGAGTGTATGATGCCTTAAATAAAATTCAAGACTATGACTATGTGCTATTTGATAACTATTATTCAACTCCACTTTTTAATCAAAATAGTTCGGAAGTAACTAGCAAGTATCACGTTTTTAGTCATCTCGACTTAGATAGAGCAGTAGATTTTTCAGATATACCTGTAGCACCTGTTTTAGAGTACCAAAAAGTTTTTAATCCTACGCAGCCCGATCTTTCTATCAGCCACATTCTTGACCGTTTACCTAATGATGTCTTTTTTATTATAGATCAATCCCCTGAACGTTACTTGTACGGACCTTTTGTATTTTATACAGATAGTCAAACCTTTGATTATTACGGAGATAGCATAAAAGAAATCATTTGCATTGAAGAGTACAAAAAGCATTTTGCTAGTAAAGTATTACTGCGTTTCACTTGGCAAGATTCCAAGCTAAAAAAGTATTTTTATGAGTACCATGAAAGATACAAGCACCATATACCCGTAGGTAAGCCCATTCGTTTTATTGCTAATGTTCACAAGTTCATAGAGGATGCTATTGAAAAAGGTTACTTAATTGATGCGGCAGAAGATAAATACATTTTATCCGAGTTTAATAAAATTAACGAAGCCATTAAAGCAAATAAAACTACTACTCATGTAATTAATTATTATCGTTTGCCTGAAAATATCAAACAAATCAGAAAAAATCGTTTTATAGAGCTTACTCAAAGTATAGAAGTCCTAAAAAATGAACTTCAAAGTTTGAGTGAGCAAATTGCTACCCAAATATTACAAAATCTCAAACAGGAACAACCTCATTTGTTAGAACATTTTCTTAACTCATTTGAAGAATTAGCCAAAAATGAACTGGGCTACAAAAGTAAAGTAGAAGAGCTGCAAAAACACATAGAACTCCTTAAAAATGAGCAAGCCCAAGTCAAAGAATCTATCAAAAAGCTTAAAAATGAACGAGAAGCCGAAATTAACCGAATGCTACAAGAGAAAAAAGAAGAAATTCAACAGCTAGATAGACAAATAGAAGCACTCAAAAAAGAACTTCAACCTTTAATTGATGCGCATACGCTTACCCATGCTATCGAAGACTTGCACTATAAAAAAGCAGCTTTAGAAAAAGAAAAAAACGAATTAGAACAACGCGTATCCCATTTACAAAATAACCTAAAACATTTAGAAAAAAAGGTTAAACAAATTGTTCAGGAAGGACAAGAAGAGTTAGTCAAAAAACTACTTATTGATCGTACTTTACAGGTTTATACCGAAGAAACTCTGAACTTACAGCACCGTAAAGCAAATACATTTACCCCCTACAAAGAGAATGTTACCGCAGGAGATTATTTAATGCTTGAAGATGTAGTTAAACATATTAGACAGGGCTTTTATCAAGTAGAAAGACCTATTTCTTCAGAAGACGCATTGAACTACCTGTACTGCTTTACTCAAGAATATTTAACTTTGATATGTGGAAGGACAGGTGCAGGTAAATCTAGTTTAGTAAAACATTTTACCAACATATTAGGACTTCAAAACAATCTTAATTTTTGTAGTCTATCTGTTCAAAAAACTTGGAATTCTATTGCTGATTATGTAGGTTTTTTTAATGCAATTACTCGCAAATACGAACCTGTAAATTTGAACTTCTTTAATTTCTTACAGCAAGTACATTACAACCAAGACGCTAATCCCGCTCCTTTCATTTGCTTGATGGATGAAATGAACCTTGCTCAAATTGAATATTATTGGGCAGAATTTCTCAATCAATACGATGAGTATGAAAACCGAACAGTAGATATTCAATGGAAAGAACCTATTAAAATTGGTGATTTAGTTAGCTTTGTAGGGACTATCAATATAGACCATACTACTTCTATGCTTAGTCCTCGGCTTATTTCTCGCGCAATTATCATTCACATTGAACAGCCCGATACTATACACTATACAAATAATGAAATTATTAAAAGTACAGCGCCATTGATTTCTAAACAAAGATTAAAGCAGCTTTTTCAAAAAGAACAAGAGAAAAGTAGGAACTCTGAAAGTGCAAACGAAGATTGGAATGCTTTATTTGGAATTTTAGACAAAATTATCACAATTGACGCGCGGATTAAACAACGTATGCGCCGGTTTTACTACGCACTGCAACATAGCACAACCAGCAATTATGCACTAGACCATGCTGTACTTCAAAACCTCATCCCTTCTTTACAAGGTTTTGGCAAAGAAACTGAACAATCTTTGCTCAAAGTGTATCGTATATTAGAAGACCAGAATCTCCGCAAGTCTCGGGATATGCTTAAAAGGATGTTAGACAAAGGCAAGGAAATAGGTTCTTATAGCTATTTTGATGTAATATAATTTTCATTTGAATGACTAAATTAAAGCACAGTAAAAGTACATTTCAACACTCTTGTGCATATTGAACGCATTTGAGTATTATTTTTTCAAAACGCACGTATTTTTCCCATACAAAGCGAGACTCAATTGAAGAAGACTCATAGTAGCTCAGAACCAATTGCAGCTTATTATTGAGTTTTTTGGAGGAAGATAAAACTCTTAAAATTTTTGAATAAAACGGTACTTTAATACGTACTTCTTTGTACTGTTGCTTAATAACACGAATAACGTCTGTGTTACCTTGCAAAAGATGGGCAATAATAAGAAAAATGAATGCCAAGCTCATCACGTTCATATTACCTTGAATGTTGAGTATTTGATGACAAAAGTAAATAGTCTTATGAAAATCCTTCTGTGCTAAACAAGCTACTACAAAGTGTAAATGCAGCAGTTGCTTATCCCACTGATGAATTTCGTTGTAAAAAGGATTTTTTAAGTAATTTTCTATATTTTCATAAGCAATGTGGTACTTTTCCATAAAGTTGTAGGTTTGCGTATAGTAAGTTGCTTGTATTCTGAATACTTCTATGCGAGCAATATCCGCTTGGATCGGATGGTTAGAAAGTTGATTCAGGATGGACAAACTTTGTTCATATTTTCCCAAGTCATTTGCGCCTATAATGACCATGTTAATAGCAGTCAAGTATAACTCAGGATACAGTAGAATCAGTTCAGTGTGTTGATTAAAGTATTCCCATAGCTTTAGCCTATATTTGTAGCTTTCCTCAAAAAATAAATGAGAACGGTAAGCAAATCCCTGTAAAATATGCTGCTGAATATATGCAAGATGCCCATTGAGCTTGTGTTTTATAGGTTGTAAGGGAGGTATGTAGCCTTCTTGAAAAAAAGCTCTTAATTGTTGAGTGGTATAAAAAGCTTGGTCAATATCTTCTTTGAGAATGTGGTAGTACTTTGAAAAATCTTTTTGCATTTGTTGAATAATTTCAGGAGTTAGATTATCGTAGTATGTATAGTAGCTCATGCGCAGCTCTAGGTATAAAAGTTGAAGATATAAAGGTACAATTTGATTACGGTCTGCTAACAGTTTCGCTTTTTTAAGTAGTTTGCGAGCAGCTTCAAAGAGCCCTTTTTCAAATAATAAGTTGATGTCTAATATATAGAAATGAATTTTATGCAGTAAAGTAGGGTGGTAATCTCTTAAAATTTCAAGTATCTTGTAATATAATTCTTTCTTTCTGACTTTGTAATGCGCATACTTTTCTGCTATTTTTTTATCTAATTCTGCTTTTAAGAGATTATCATAAGTACAAATGTCCTCAAACATGCTTTTTAGGGTAGAATTGTCCTTAAATGTAGACAGGCGTTTACTGACATAGGTTCGCTCTTGTTTTGAAAGTCTATGCACGAGTAGATATAAGTCATCTCTTTTCATAGCTTGTCAGCGAATATATTTAAAAAGTTGTAGTTTTGCATCTATATGAAAAATTACAAAGCGTTATGGATACCAGTGGCAAGCATTTTAGTTTTTTTATGGGCAGCTTGCGGAAAAAAAACCCGAGAAAATGAATTTCTGATAGAAGGAGAAATTACCAACGCCGAACCTAATGCAAAAATCAACATTTACGACCCTACCGAAGATAAAAATGAACCTATTGCTACCTCTGACATTAAGGAAGGTAAATTCAAATTACAAGGTACAGTACCTCACAAAGGTTTTTATCTCATAGGAATTTCCAAAACTAACGCAGGTCTAGTCATTTTAGGTGGAGAAAAGTTCAGGGCTACTGCCACAGCTTCAGATATTAAAAACACCATAGAGTTCACTGAATCGGTAGAAAATAAAGCCTACAAGCAGCTCAATAATTTGTTGTTAGATTATGAAAGCAGGTTGAAACCTTTGTATCAAGAAGCCAACCAAGCTGCACAAGGTATGGATCCCACGGGGATGCCGCTTAGTGAAGAACGCCGTAAAGAAGTTCAAATACAAATACAAAAACGTATAGACCAGCTCACTCAAAACAGAGAAAATAAACTTAAAGAATTCGCACAAGAAAATAGCGACGTTTTAGCCAGCATCGTAGCCAAGCTCTACATTAACCCTACTTACGACAAAAACAATCCCCAACATCAAAAATACAAAAATGCTACACAGTTTTATGCAGCCCATTTTTTAGATGACATCCCTTTTGACAATCCTTCTATTGCCTACATTCCTGAATTTGCCTACAAAATGCGGGGATTTATTGAGCTGTACGGCAATTACACCGAAGAGGTTAAAAAAACTATTGAACAAGCGCTTCAAAAATCGGCTACGCCCAAAGTGAAGGAAGCCATTTTAAGACCCACCATTGCTGCAGCTGAAGCTACAAATGAAGAACTCTTTTTTCATCTTGCGGACCTATATCAAAAAGAATTTCCGAACTCTAAGCTCATCGGTACGCTTAAAGAACGAGTAGATAAACTTGCCCGACTTAAAGTAGGGGCTGCTGTCCCTGATATTGAACTTCCTAATCCCCAAAATCAAAAAGTCAAGCTTTCTTCTTTCAAAGGAAAGTACGTACTAATAGACTTTTGGGCAAGTTGGTGCAATCCATGTCGATCAGAAAATCCCAATCTAAAACGATTGTATCAGCAGTATAGAAGTAAAGGCTTTGAAGTTTTTGGCGTATCTATTGACCAAAAACGTGAAGACTGGCTTAGGGCTATAAAAGAAGACAAAATTACTTGGACGCAAGTCCTTGACCAAGATAGCAAAGTAGCCCAAGAGTTTAATGTAAAGGCTATTCCCATGACTTTTTTAATAGACCGAAATGGAATAGTTATTGCTAAAAATTTACGCGGCGAACGATTAGAAGAAAAACTTGCTCAATTGCTGCCTTAACTGCACTTTTAGTTTTGTATTGGTCTTAGGGCGGCTTATAGCACAAATACGCACAAAAAAGATTAAAAACTAATGCTCAAAATTGCAAGTTGCACAAGGAAACTTTTAATCTGAATGAGTTCGTATCTTTTCAAAAATTAGATGATTGTTATTGAGAATAGTTCTCATTTATGTGGGTTTGAGGGATGGTTTTTATTTTTATGGATTATTTTTTGGGCGTGCCCTTGCCCACACTTCGCTTGCGCTTGTGTGGGCAAGGTCGGCGTGCTGCGGGCTACGCTCACG
>JANWVW010000147.1 GCA_025056095.1 Bacteroidia bacterium | reverse complement strand
GCGAAGCACCGAAGCGAAGCGCAGTGCGGAATGCCCCGACCCTTGCGTCAGCAAGGGGCACGCCCAAAAAATAAAAATTTTCTGTATCATACTCAACTCCATGACTAAAAACATATTTCATCCGTGCCCCTGAACTTTTTGTACTTTTTTAAGACAGGATTACACATTTTAAGTTCGTTAAATTGCTGATATTTCTTAATTTTGTACGCTGTACGTTAAGCCAACATTATGTCAAAACATGCTTTTTATTGGGTATTTGTGCTTACATGTGGCTTTTACACTCTTTCAGTAAGCCAAAGCACGGGTCCCAACGCCGCAGGTCAAACAAAAGCAATTACCACTGCTGTCCCTTTTTTAATCATTACTCCAGACTCACAATCAGGAGGTTTAGGCGATGCAGGCGTAGCCTTGACAAACAATAGCAACGCTATGCACTGGAATCCTGCTGCAATTAGCTTCATCAATAAAAAATTTGGAGCAGGTATTTCATACACGCCTTGGCTAACACAGTTAGGAGTTAGAGATATAAGCTTATCTTACTTATCAGGCTTTTACAATATGGGCGAAGATGGAGCAATAGGAAGTTCTCTTCGCTACTTCACTTTAGGCGAAATTATCTTTACAAACGATCAAGGACAACAAATAGGGCGATTTAATGCTAATGAGTTTGCCATAGACGCAGGATATAGCCGTAAGCTGTCTGAAAGTTTTTCCTTAGCCTTAGCCGCAAGGTTTATCTATTCAAACCTTGCCGCAGGTTTCACGATTGGGGGAACTAACACTGTAATTAGACCCGGTATTGCAGGCGCAGCCGATATTGCAGGTCTATACAACAAAGATTTTACAGTTTCTGACCTACCTATCAATCTTAGGGTAGGTTTTAATATCTCTAACATTGGTTCTAAAATACGATACACTACAAGCGGTTCAGCAGATTTTATTCCTACTAACATGCGAGTAGGATATGCTATCAAAATTGATGCAGATAACTACAATAGCATAACTTTGACTAATGATTTTAATAAGCTTTTAGTCCCCAGTGCAGGTGGCGCAGCAAGAACGGGACTTATATCAGGTATGATGCAATCTTTTGGCGATGCTCAAGGTGGATTTAGTGAAGAAATATCAGAAATTACTACCTCTATTGGTTTAGAATACTGGTATAATAAACTTTTCGCAGCACGTGCGGGCTTCTTTTATGAAGATCCTGCCAAAGGTGCTAGAAAATATATGACTTTTGGAATGGGCATCCGCTATAATGTTTTAGGTTTTGACTTTGCCTATTTAGTACCTTTTCAACAGAATCATCCTTTGGCAAATACTTTACGTTTTTCTCTATTGTTTGACTTTGAAGCTTTCAAAAATCAGTAAGGGTTTGCTTTATATTTTTTGGGTAAGTGCGGATACCATTTCTTTTTTCCAACTGTAAAAATCGCCTTGAATGATGTGCTGGCGAGCTTGTTCAGAAAGCCAAAGATAAAAACGTAGGTTATGGATAGTGGCTATCCAAGCGCCCAAAATTTCATTTTGGTTTAGTAAGTGCCGCAGATATGCCTTAGAATAGTAGTGATCAATCTCACAATCCGATAGGGGATCTAATGGGGAAAAGTCATCTTTGTATTTAGCATTACGCATGTTCATAATTCCATTGCGAGTAAATAACGTTCCGTTGCGTGCGTTCCGGGTTGGCATCACACAATCCATCATGTCAATACCTAGTGCAAAGCTTTCGAGGATATTTGCTGGTGTTCCTACTCCCATTAAGTAACGTGGCTTGTGTTTAGGTAAGATATCCGTAACAACATCAGTAATCTCATACATAACCTCCGCAGGTTCACCAACGGATAGTCCCCCAATAGCATTACCAAAAAAATCCATTTCAGATAGTATTTCAGCACTTTGCTTTCGCAAATCTTGGTAAATGCTGCCCTGTACAATGCAAAACAAAGCTTGTGTATAGCCATATAGAGGTTCTGTTTCTTCAAAACGTTTCTTGCAGCGTCTTGCCCATCTGTGTGTCATTTCCATAGATTTTTTTGCATATTTATACTCACAGGGATAGGGGGTGCATTCATCTAAAACCATCATAATGTCCGAACCTATCTTACGTTGAGTATCTATCACGTTTTCGGGAGTAAAAATATGCTTTGAGCCATCTAAATGAGATTGAAAAGTTACTCCTTCCTCTTTTATTTTACGAATAGCAGATAAGGAATAGACCTGAAAACCTCCACTGTCAGTAAGTATGGGCTTTTCCCAGTGTATAAATTTATGTAGTCCCCCTGCTTTGTATAGTATTTCTACACCTGGGCGTAAATATAGATGATAGGTATTGCCTAAAATAATTTGCGCTTTAATTTTTTCAATAAGGTCTTGTTGCGAAACTGCTTTTACTGTACCTACTGTACCTACGGGCATAAAAATTGGCGTTTCTATGCTACCATGTGGAGTGTGTAGAATACCTGCTCTTGCCTTAGTGTGTTTATCTTCTGCTATAATTTCAAACTTGAACATAAAGTGCCTAAACGGTTTGAAAAAAAGGTCAAGCCGTTCTGCTTGTCGTCAAAAGTTAGTTTTTTGCTTCTACTTACTTTTAATGACTAGCTCTGCACTCATAACAGAATGCAGTTTTTCTTTATCTCTCATTTGTTGCGCAAAGCGGAAAGTGTATTTACCAGCTTGAGCAAACTTATAGTTGCGTTTCAGAATAATTTTTTGATCTACAATATCGCCTATCCATTCACCCGTCCATCTACCGCTATTATCTGCTAAGGGTATGTCAAATTGTTCGTAAGAAAGCATCTGACCATTGGGCGCAGTAATACTCATGCTGAAAATAATGTTTTTACATTCATAGTACTGCGTGTGCCTTAAATTAAGAATAATTTCATATTCCAAATTAGTGTCTTTAATTTCAGGTTCAAAAGTGATAGAGTCCTTGCTGTTCCATTGGTTGTTTGCAAAGGAGTGTCGCTTGGCAAAAACTGCTCTTTGACAAGCAGTAAAATACAAGATTATCCAAGCACATACACAAAGGATAACGAAAGAATATGCCTTCATAGATTATCCGATAAAATTTTAGGTTTAATGTCAATATTAGTTTTTTTTTGCTGATTAGTTAGCTTTTTTTGTGAGTTTTCAGTTTTTTGGGAAATTTCTTTAACATTTTTAGTCTGTTTTTTGTTACCTAACTCGAACTCGCTTTGCCCTACTACATCTACAAAGTCTGCGTATTTTTCTTCTATTTTCGGTGGTTCTAACAAACTTTCTATCACTATACCTTTGGCTTGCATTTCTAAAAGCTGGTTGACCCTTTCTATTGGAACAGCGTACCAAGTATTATCGGATTTGATACTAAACCACATCAATTTTTTGAATATATCCGTTTTTTCATGAACAGCATCTCCCTTGACAGTGCGAATAGGCTGTTCCACTTTAGGAATAAAATTAAGGGCTTCAAGGTATAAATCTAGCTCATAATTCAGGCAGCATTTTAATCTGCCACATTGTCCTGACAAACGACTAGAATTGAGAGAGAGATATTGGTATTTAGCCGCGTTTACGTTTACGGACTTAAAGTCAGTTAGCCAAGTACTACAACAAAGTTCCCTACCACAAGATCCAATTCCGCCCAATTTAGCCGCTTCTTGCCTTAGTCCAATCTGCCGCATCTCAATCCGAACTTTGAACTCTTCTGCTAATATCTTAATCAATTCCCTGAAATCCACTCTATTTTCAGCAGTGTAGTAGAATGTAATCCTAGACCTATCGCCTTGAAATTCCACTTCTGAAAGCTTCATTTCTAAGCCTAAGCTTTTGATTATTTCGCGAGTGCGATATAAGATTGACATTTCTCTCTCTCGGGCTTCGCGTAGCTTTTGTAAGTCTTGCTCATTTGCTTTGCGATAAATTTTTTTAGGTGTATATTGTTCAAGGTCTATTTTCTTTTTTAGCATTTGTAAACGCACCAACTCTCCTGATAGAGAAACTTGCCCCACATCATAACCTCCATTTTCGCTCTCTACAACTACCCAATCGCCTGTTACAATATCCAACCGATGAACATTTTGAAAAAAGTCTTTTCTATCGGCTTTGAATCGTACTTCGTGGATATTAAAAGCCTGTACATCTTGCAAACCTGCCAACCAATCGTAAGTGTTTAGTTTGTTGCAACTTGCGCATCCACCTATACCACAAGAACTGCATCCTCCCGCGCCACAGGATTTATTACAAGAATGGCATCCCATAGTTGTACTACGTTGCTAGCGTTCATCTTCTTTTTGCTCAATAGCTTCCTGTAATTTAGCTTCTTGAAATGGCTTTTTAGCTTTTAAGCCTAATATACTGAACATTTTTTGGTCATCTATGTAGCTCGGATTAGGTGTAGTCAATAACTTATCCCCTGCAAAAATGGAATTAGCGCCTGCCATAAAACAAAGTGCTTGGGCTTCTAAGCTCATGCGTATTCTTCCTGCACTTAGTCGTATCATAGCTTTGGGCATTAAAATTCGTGCCGTAGCTATCATACGCACCATTTCAAAGGTGTTCACTAATGGCTGATGCTCTAATGGAGTGCCTTTCACAGGTACTAACGCGTTAATAGGAACGCTTTCAGGATGTTCAGGTAAGGTAGCCAAAGTATGTAGTAGCTCTATTCTATCTTCTTCTGTTTCGCCCAAGCCAATAATTCCTCCACAGCATACAGATATTCCCGAGTTACGAACATGTTTCAAAGTTTCTAACCTATCCTGATAAGTACGAGTAGTGATAATCTTAGCATAGTGCGACTCCGAAGTGTCTAAATTATGATTGTAAGCATATAATCCTGCTTCTTTAAGTTTTTGGGCTTGTTGTTCAGTTAGCATACCTAAGGTACAGCATACTTCCATGTCAAGCGCATTAACCCCTTTGACCATAGCTAAAACCCTTTCAAAATCCGCATTATCTTTTACTTCTCGCCATGCAGCCCCCATACAAAAACGTGTAGAGCCTGCCTCTTTTGCCCTCCGAGCAGCTGAAATTACCTCCTCTACGTCCATTAACTTATGCACAGAAATATCAGTATCATAGCGCGCAGCTTGCGGACAATATGCACAATCCTCAGGACATCCACCAGTTTTAATGCTTAATAAAGTACATACTTGAACTTCATTCGGTTTATGATACTTTCGGTGTATTTCCGCAGCACGAAATATCAATTCTAACAACGGCGTATGGTATATTTGAGCAACTTCGGCTTTTGTCCAATCATTTCTTACCTCTTTCATAAATTGTGAAGTTAAAGTGTAAATATATTATTACGGCAAAGGTAATAAAAACTGTCCAAATGGCGTATAACACAAAACACACTTTTTTAAGTACTAAGTAGCTGCATCAGTTCATTTACGAATTTTCTATCATTTTGCAGTCTTGGAACTTTGTGTTGTCCGCCTAGTTTATTGTGTTTTTTTAGCCAGTTGTCAAAAGTTCCGTTAGGTAAAATGATAATTTCAGGTTCTTGAATAGTCATGTTGCGGTACCGCTTAGCTTCGTAGTCAGAGTTAAGAGATTTTAAAGTTTCATCTAGTACCCGGGCGAATTCAGTTAGACTATCAGGTTGTTGTACAAATTCTATAAACCATTGGTGTCTACCAGCTTTATCGTGAGTAAAATACACAGGAGCAACAGTATAATCTTTTAGAATAGCCTTTGTTTTAGTGCAAGCTATGGCTACAGCGGTATCTGTGTTGTGTATCATGAGTTCTTCGCCAAAAGCATTGAGGTATAGTTTTGAACGCCCAATTACTTCTATTTTGTAAGGATTGCGAGAGGTAAAATGTATCACATCGCCTAAATTGTATCGCCATAGACCTGAATTAGTAGTAATGATTAAAATGTAAGGTTTGTATAACTCTACTTCCTGTAAAGAGCAAACTGCGTTAGTTTTGGGATCTAAAAACTCATAAAAAATACCGTGATTGACTAACAAAACCATGTCTTTAGCTTTTTTCTCCATTTGAATAGCAAAAAATCCTTCTGATGCGTTGTAAGTTTGCCAGTAGTACATGTCCGCAGAAGGAATAATACGCTCAAACTCTGCTTGATAAGGCTCAAAATTGACAGCGCCATGGATAAAGACCTCTAGGTTTTGCCAAATGCAATGTAAGTTTTCTTTGGCTTGGGGATAGTACTCAAACAGTTTTCGGATAAGGACTAAGGTCCATGTAGGTACACCCAAAAGTGCGGTTACATTCAGTTTGGCGGTTTCTTTGACCATTGCTTCAATTTTCTGTTCCCAGTTGCTCATTAAGGCAGTTTTTTGAGTAAGGGCTGCCGAAAAACGAGCTAAGTCAGGCATATTTTTCATAAGAATGGCGCTAATATCGCCACAAGTAAAGTGTGAATTATGCGGATGCGGTATGAGTGTTCCCCCCAAAGCTAACAAACGCCCCTCAAAAAGCTTACTCTTTGGATTGGCACTGAAATACAAAGCTAATAAGTCTCTTCCTCCCTTGAAATGATTTTCTGTCAAAGCTTCTATGCTAACAGGAATGTATTTAGACTTAGCATCGGTAGTTCCTGAAGATTTGGAAAACCATTGTATTTTGCTACTCCAAAGTACATTAGGTTGTTCAGCGGTAATTTGACGGAAGTATGGTAAAAGTTGTTCATATTCATGGACAGGAACGTATTTTTGAAATTGTTCGTAGTTTTTTATTTGGTGGAAGTGGTATTGCTTGCCTATTTGTGTATGACTTGCTTTTTGTAAAAGCTCTCGTAAAATTAACTCTTGGTAAAGCAATGGTTGATTAAGCCACTTTTCTATCTTATGCATTCGTTTAAGAAAGGAACGCACAGCAACCTTATGGACTATCCTACGAAGCATACATACAAATAAACAAAAGTTCTCTCAAAATAGAAAACTGCCAAAAAGTGGTTAGAGGTTTGAGTTAGATTAAGTAGGATTATTTTATTTTGGGCGTGCCCTTGCCCACACTTCGCTGCGCTTGTGTGGGCAAGGTCGGCGTGCTACGGGCTACGCTATCGCTT
>JANWVW010000146.1 GCA_025056095.1 Bacteroidia bacterium | reverse complement strand
TTTATTTTTTCATACTGTACAAAAGTACAGTTTTTTTGTATCTACTATTAAGAACTTAAAAAATGTCACTCATATTGTTAAGTACACTCAATTTAAAAACGGCATAAAATTTGTTAAAAGGCGAAATTTTCATATTTTTGGGATATGAAAAGCATCAAACAAGGTTTATATCAAACACAACAACAAAAACTATCTCCACAGCAAATTCAATTTGTAAAGCTATTACAATTGCCCGTTACAGAGTTAGAAGACCGCATTAAGCAGGAACTAGATGACAATATGGTTTTAGAAATAGCAGAAAATGATACAGAAACAGACGCAGAAAATGTAGAAACCGTAGACACTTTCGCTCCCTCTATAACTTCACCAACAGAAGATACCGAAGAACAAGAAAACTACGAAGAAGAAATTGCTGAAGAAAATGAAAATAACGAAATTAGTTTAGACGAAATCATGACTTACGATGAAGTGGAAAGTTACAAGACCGCCCAAGATGACGAAGATAGAGATGAAATACCTATTCCACAATACCAAACGCTGATAGAGGATTTGCAGCAACAAGTTAGCTTACTCCCTCTCACTGAAACCCAAAAACAAATAGCAGAGATTATTATAGGCAGCTTAGAAGACGATGGCTACCTTAAAATTCCCTTAGAAAGCATACAGGATGACTTGGATTTTAAGAAAGGCATCAAAGTTTCTATTGAGGAGATAGAAGAAGTACTTGAAAAAATACGCTACCTTGACCCTGTGGGCATAGCTTCTCGTAACTTACAAGAGTGTTTGACTACTCAACTCAAAGCCAAACGCAATTCAAAAAACGCCGAAGATATTGACCTATGCTTAAAAATTCTGACAGACTTATTTGACGAATTTACCAAAAAGCATTATGATAAAATCATCAAGAAGTTGCATATAAGTGAGGAGAAACTCAAACACTTAATAAAAATTATTACTAGTCTTAACCCAAAACCAGGTGATACAACCACAGCTGCTACAATTCGAACAGACTACATTATTCCCGATTTTACGGTTACTGCTATAGATGGTAACCTGCAAGTTACCTTAAATAGCAAAAACGCCCCTGAATTGAGAATTAGCCGAGAATATCAAGAAATTTTGAAAGAATATGAAAGCAATCCTAAACCTACCCAAGCTATGAAAGACACAATAGCACTTATCAAGTCTAAAATAGAATCCGCGAAGTGGTTCATAGATGCTATCAAGCAGCGCCAAAATACCCTTTTAGTTACTATGAATTGCATTGCCGAATTGCAAAAAGAGTACTTCCTCACTGGTGATGAAAGCAAGCTCAAACCTATGGTACTCAAAGATGTAGCAGATAGAATAGGTATGGATATCTCCACTGTAAGCAGAGTAGCTAATAGCAAATACGTAGAAACAGATTTTGGAATATTTCCACTCAAACACTTTTTTTCGGAAGGAATTGCTACTGAATCAGGTGAAGAGGTATCCAATAAAGAAGTTAAGCATGTCCTAAAAGAATTGATTGATAATGAAGATAAGCATAACCCTATTTCAGATGATGAACTTTCTCAACTACTACAAAGTAGAGGTTATCAAATTGCTCGTAGAACAGTAGCTAAATACCGCGAACAATTAGGAATACCCGTAGCTAGGCTTAGAAAAATGATATGATACAGTTCCAAATTATCAGTAGGGGCGAGGATTTGTCTACTATCCAAGAAAGCTCACTTGTAGATAATTTAATTGTGGTGGATGTACATGTGTACCAATTTATCATCCAAACTGATTTTACCCATATTGAGCGTTTTGACTTTTATATTGGAGAGCAGAATCTTATAGAACAACTTAGCCAAAAAGTAGGTAAAGACAAACTAGCTCAGTATATTCAGATCAATCAAGGCACTATCACTTTTGAGCCTTTTATGTATTTTGAAGATAGTGCTATTGGTCAAGTTAAAATTACCATTGAAGTCAATGATGAGGTATATTCGGAAGAGGTTTCAGTAGAATCTCGAAGGGTAGACAAAAAACAATATGCACTCATGATAGAAACCTTACAGCGTGAACATTTTGCTCAAAACAAAGATGACACCTCTCGGGAAATTCTTTTATCGCGATTGAATGAAAACATAAAACAATTTTGCCAGTTTGTACAGAATAATATTTCTACTTTAAAGTGTCAAAGTCAAAAAAAATACTATACTGCATTATTCAACCCTTCTGTAAAAACAGATAGTAGTCAAGTACGCGAATTAGCCCAAAAGCCTACTTACATTTACTCGGATGGATGCTTATACTTGCCGCGTCATGTACAAACTTATACCTACGAGGAAAACTACAACATACCTGAAAATCAATATATATTGCATAAAATTTTGGAAGTAAAACATAAGCTTCGGCAAAGAATGTACTATTTAGAGCAGCAAGAAGAAAATTATCAACACAAAACAGGCAATTTGACTTTTATTGAAAAAATTATTTTGGAGAATCTTACCCAAGAGAAATGTATTCTACATCAATGTGCAGATAGTTTAACCAAGCTTGTAAATACCTTTACTCAATTAGGCGTTCAACCTCAAAAGGCTTTTTATTATACAGCAGTTTGCAATATTCATGCTGTACAAGGTATAATAGAACGTTATTCTACATCTATTATAGACACACTCAATAGTATTACCTTCTATCAATCTCAAAGTTCAACGAACATATCTGTTCGCAATAACTGGGAACTTTTTGAGCAGTTTACTTACATTTATCTTCGTAGAGTTCTTTCTCAAATGCCTGATTTCAAAGACTGTACTCATAAGTTTTATCTTGACCCTAATCAAAAAAACATTGTTTTTATAAAAGATGAAGGTACAGACAAAGAAGAGCGCATAGAACTAGTCTATCATTTTGACCAAGTAGAAAATAATCCTATTGGAATGTTTCAGAGTATCTACACGCAGCACAACTTAACTCCCGATTTTGTACTTAAATACACTAATCCAAAAACTAAAAAGTACTTCATCATGGATAGTAAATTTACTTTTTACAAAAATGCTGAAGATAAAGCTCGAGAACTTAAAGACAAATACCTCAACTCATTTGTAACGGAAGATAATAAGTATATAGATGGAGTTTTTGCTATTACACCATATTACGCATATAAGTTAGAAGTAATCAATAGCTACCATGTTACAAATAAACCTCGCAACTATCCTGTTTATGGCTGGATAACTATACCTATCTCTGGTTTTTACAAACATCAGCCCCGTAATCTTATTACAGACCTGATCAATCTTTGATAGAAGCAAAATTTGTTTTTCAACTTTAAAACTTGTAACTTTGTTGTATAAAATACGCTGTTTGATTTAACAAATCAAAACTTATATTTATGAATTTTAGTCTTCACAGTTGAGTTAAGAATCTAAAACTACTACGTTTATGAACTTATTCAAGAGAATATTCCACTACTTTAATTGGAATGAAGAGCAGAACAGACAAACTCTCATTAAAGCTATTCAAGAAGCTGTTGCGGACGATGTGCTTACACCCGAAGAGTACCAAGAGTTGCTAGAGCTCAAGCAATTACTTCGCATATCTGAAGCAGAGTTTAATTCTCTATTAGAAGCAGAAAAACCCATCCGATTAACAGAGAAGAAGCTTACAATAAAGCAATGGCTGCACACTTTAACTCCCGCATGGCAAGAGATATTTGCTCGACATGGACTTTCAATTTATCTCTCTGATTCAGAACTGAAATACGCCTATAAAAAATTACACATGCTCAACATCAAATCTGATACTCCTATAGACGATATTGAACCAGTAGAAATGCTTCCTCATCTGACTAAATTAGATGTAGATATAATAAAACCTATTTCTCTTGAACCTATTGCTAGTTTGCCCAATCTAACCTTTTTTAGCTTATCCTATCTAAGAAGTGGTTTTACAAGTGTTAAAAGAATAGAGGCACTTCAACATGCTGAAAAACTAACTCATCTCATACTAAAATATCTTAGTGTACAAGACTTGACACCAATTAGCTATCTTAGAAAACTCAAGCATGTTGAAATTGTCTACCAAGGTATTGAAGAGGCTTTGGACATATCTCCTTTATATCCTTTGAATGAATTAGAAAATTTGAATTTAGAAGGCACTCCTGTGGCACACCTTCGACCTTTGATTAACTTGAAAAGTCTCAAATACTTAAATGTACAGCATTGCAACCTTGAAAGTTTAGAAGGTATAGAAAACTGCTGTTCGCTTACTCATTTATATGTAGGCGATAATCCTATTACGAATATTGATTATTTAGCTGATTTACCCTATTTAGTTCATTTAGACATTTCTAATACAAATGTTAGAGATATCAGTCCAATTGTGAAAATTAAAGATCTTAAGTCTTTAGAAATTGTCAATACACCTATACAAAATTTGGATGTACTTGAACAGGCTGAACAATTAAGCCTGCTCAAAGTGGACAATAGAGTTAACCTCAAATGGATAAATATGCTCAAACGCCGGCTACCCACATGTGATATTCAAATTGTTTAGGGCAGCCAAATAGCTCCCCCTATTGTATCTTGGGTAGCACTAGTTACAAATTTCAAGGTATTGTTATGATGTAACCACCGCATCAAGCCTAAAAAAGCAAAAATCAAGGCTTCTTTGTAGTCTATCAGAAAAGTGTTAGGTAAAAAGTAAGAAATATCAACCTGTTTTCCGTATTTTTCCAAGCAATCTATTAAAAATGTATTATGGGCACCCCCGCCTGTTACAAAAACTTTTTGTGTAGAATCAATGTTTGTAAATAGCTTTATGCTCTGTGTAATACTATAAGCCACAAAGTGATAATAAGTATGCAGCACATTTTCTATGCTTGCAGCAAAATATATTTCAAGAATAGGTTTTATTTCTTTTTCATACTGTTCTCTACCTAAGGATTTAGGAACAGGTTGATTTAAAAAATCCCACTGTTGTAATTTCTTTAATAGTTCAGGAATAATTTTACCTTTTTGGGCTATTCTTCCATCCTTGTCATAAGGTAAACCAAAAAACTGCCAACAAATGTCGTTAATTGGAATATTTACAAATACGATATCAGAAGCAATAATGGTTTTCGAATAAATGTCATGAAATGAAAAATTAGCTATTCCACCCAGGTTTAAGAAAACAGGATACTCAAACGTATTGAAGAGGTATTTTTCGCCAAAAGGAACCAAAGGAGCGCCATTTCCGCCATAGGCTACATCTGCTCGTCTGAAATCTGTAATCACAGGGACTTGCATTAGCTTTGCTATGTCAGCAGGGTTGCCAATCTGTAAAGTATAGCCTTTTCTAGGATTATGTAATACAGTATGTCCATGTGAAGCAATAAAGTCTATTATTGGGTAGGCTTTATTTTTAAGATAGTTGCCCCATAAAGTTCCTAGTTCATGGTCTAAAACAGCAATTTGCTCAATAGAGTAAGTATGTGCATTTCTAAGTCGTTTAATCAAATCATTGTGGTAAGTATATGTTGTTGCATCAAGGATGCAATAAGACCACTTGAACTTATTCTTATAAAATTTGACATAGACTACGTCTAGCCCATCTAAAGATGTCCCTGACATTAGACCCACAACATACCAAGTGTGCATTAAGCTTTCTCTATTTGAAGAACCTTGCGTAGAATTCTGGTGAATTCAAGTCCTTCCTCTAAAAAGTACTCTAATTCTTCAGGTTTTAGAATTCTATTTTTATGTATTAAAATTTTATTGTTATGAACTTCCATATATAAGCCTTCATGCTTTTCAAAAAAGCGAATAACAGGTTCTTGGAACAGATTACGGATAGCTGCTTCATCTGCACCTTTCAAAACATATTTACGAGAAAATTCAGGATATTCTTTGAAGTCTATATCTTGGGCGCCGAATCTTTCAGCAATACGGTCAGATAAAAATTCTTTAGCAATACTAAAATCGGGAAGATTGGTTTCATAAGAAATCAATCGGTCATCTATATAAATGTAGCTGATTCCATTGCATTCAAAAATAGCTGTTCTCATTTTAAGTTCATTTTTGTATATGTAACCAACTACCTTGCTTTTTCCTTTTTCTATGCGAGCGAGAGTAGGCATTTCTTTAACAGCTTGTCTATCAAGTGTGTCTAGTTCTAAAACGCTGTATTGTAGTTTTTCAGCAAGTGCAACATATTGTTTTCTGCGGCGTTTCTTGCCTGTATTTTCGCTTACCACAGCCATAATAATTAGGGCTAATACAATTGATGCAGAAACCACACCGATAATGATTTCAAGAATTTCTTGTTGGTCCATACTGAGTATGTTAAAAGTTTCACAAAAATATAACTATTTCTCAATACTTAAAAAAATAATACATTTTTTTTGCGTACTCTGTGTAGACTGTTAACAATCCTTCTTCATCTTTCCACCAATACCGCTCATTGTAATCTAAGGCAGGTGCTGGTTGAATGTATACTTTAATCTGTCGGTTATACCTAAACCTTTTTCTAAAAATTTGCTTTACCCGACTGGTGTGAAAAGCTGTACTTACAACCATAATTTTGCGTAAATTGTGTTTTTGAGCATATTCAAAAATTACATCTGCTTCTTCTTTGGTACTTGTTCCTTCTAATATGCAATCAACTGCTGTATCAGGAACATGATAGCGTTTAGTTAAAGCTATGCTAGTTAGCTCTGCTTCTGTGTACTTGAGATTTACTAATTCTATATTTTCAGGTACAACTGCCCCTGTACAAACAATTCTCGGTGCATACTTTTGGTGATACAAAAAAGCCGCATGTTTTGCTCTTTCGTCTGCTGAACCACTTAGCACAAAAATAGCTTGGCAGGGTTCTAATCTATCTTTGTAAATTAACAAGTTACCTATGCCTCTAAGTATATTTACTCTCAAAACTGCTACCAAGATTAAAGCCATAAAAAATAAAAACGCTAGAATAAGCCATCGTTTTTTTCGGTTTTTAATCATTGACTTCAAAGGTAATAAAAATTATATAGTCTAAAAGAATAGTTTGATTTTTTGGGCGTGCCCCTTGCTAACGCAAGGGTCGGGGCATTCCGCACTGCGCTTCGCTTCGGTACTTCGCTACGC
>JANWVW010000145.1 GCA_025056095.1 Bacteroidia bacterium | reverse complement strand
AGTCTGCATATAAAACTAAATCTGCCCACAAAAAACGCAGTGGCGTAGGGCTTTTTACAATGATTTTTGTGGTAGGTTTGATTATTCTCATTTTTATCAGTGCTATCCGTTCTATGAGCCGTAATGGGCGTTACACTTATGGCGGTGGATATGGTGGAGGATTTTACTATGGCGGATTTTATGATGGAGGTTATTACAGCAGTTCAGGCAGTGGTAGTTCGTGGGACAGTGATAATTCATACAGCAATAGCAAAAGTTTTGGAGGTGGAGGAGGTGGAGATTTTGGTGGCGGGGGGGCTAGTGGTGAATGGTAACTCAAAATTCTACTTGTATTTATGTAAGGTTTGAAGATGATTTTATTTTTTGGGCGTGCCCCTTGCTGACGCAAGAGCACGCCCGAAAAGTAAAATTTTCTAAAAACTAATACAAAATCTTACCTAAACCTTACGTTGCAAAGTGTTTGTCTATAATGTGAAACGTGCGGTATCACTATGTTTGCCAATATGTCAGACTCGAGTTTATTTCTTTAAACTGTCCCAATCGGTAAATATCAGCCCTCCTGCATCTTTTTCAGGATAATGAGGTTCAAAGCGTATTCCTAAAATGTCCTTATACAATCGGGACAAAGTATACATCCATTCATCTGCCCGGTAGCCCACATATCGTAAATGAAAATTATCTAAATTAGTTTTAGCTGCACGGATATAGACAGGTCTGTGTATACCTTTGGCAAAGTACTCAAAACCTTTTTTAAGAGTTTTATACTTGATATTGACATTCTTATCACCTGAATACTGCGGAGGTCCTTTTTCCATTAACACATTTTGCCAATGATACGCCATTGGATTATTAAACCACCTTGGAAAAGAACAAGAAGCAAATCCACTTTCAGATGCTATGATTCCTGTTAAAAACAGCGGATGAACCTTGTACTTTTGGCAAACTTCAACGATTAACTCTGCCATTTGTTTGGGAGTAATGATGGGCTGCTCATCGATAGGTTCATGAAAGTATAGACAATTAGGATAAAATTCATGAATGTATAAAGCTAATCTTTCTACAAAAGCCTTAGAGTAGCAATCTATCGGCTTAGGATTTTGATAATGAGAAGTTTCATACTTATAAAAGTCATGTTCAACTTTTGGTAGAATTTGTGCTTTGTTTTGTTCAAGGGGTATATTAGCTAGTATAGGTCTCACGCATCTAAATCCAATATCGTAGTTGTAGTTACTTGGGGCGCTGTAGCTTCGGTAATGTACGGTTAGATATTTTGGAGAGGGGCTGCCCCACGCGCCTCCTCGTATCACTTTTACTCTTCCTTCTGCTGGACCTTTGGGATTGTACTTGGGACTTTTTGAATAATAGTTGGCGTCATACCAATCATTACACCATTGCCAAACATTGCCACTCATGTTATAAAGTCCGTAGCCATTTTGTTTTTGGGATTTTACAGGGGCTAAGCGCCACCAATCACCTATTTTGAAACCTCTTTCGTTGTCATAATTAGCATATTCGTCTTTGAATTCATCGCCCCAAGGATAGTTTTTCTGTTCAAGTCCCCCGCGCGCAGCATACTCCCATTCCGCTTCCGTAGGCAAGCGATAGCCATTAGCGGTACTATCCCATTCAAAAATAGGATAGCCCCAAGCATCCAATTTATTAGTCCTTTTGTACGCAGGTTGAAGACCTTCTTTTTTACTTCGCCAATTACAGAAATCCGCAGCGTGGTACCAACTTACACCACTAACAGGATTTTCAGGTTGATGATAAGTTTCATAGTACCAATACTTTGCAATTTCTCCCCCTTCTTTTACATATTGCTCAAAATCGGCATAAGTAACAGGCGTCTCATCTATGTAAAATGTTGAAATGAAAACCGTATGCGTATCTTTTCCTGCTCCCATCACAAAACGCCCCGAAGGTATTTTTATCATTTTCTTTAAACCATAGTATTCCAAAGGTGCAGCATAATCTGTAAGTGCAAATTTTTGTTGTGTCTGCTTCTTATGGCTGCAGCTGATAAACATCAAAACGAATAGTACTGACAACAAAAAATGCTGCTTTTTCATGGTGAAAAAGTATTTTGTTTTGCAAAACTGCAAAATATTGGCGTTGCAACAATTTTTTACTTGTTGGCATACGCACAAAGTTTTTATTTTGAGATTCATTCATTTTTTTGGTAGGACTTTTTATTATTGGCAAAATATGCTGCACAAACTCAAATTTTATTGTATTGCGGTAAGTCTATTTTTAATGTCTGAAGCTTGCCAAACTACTAAAAATAAGAAAGAGTATAAAAGTTTTAACATAGTAGATGATGTTAAGCAAAATCACTTTTTTAGCCATCATCCTCGCCGTGTAGTTTGTTTAGTGCCAAGTGTAACAGAGTTGCTATATGCCATTGACGCAGATAGTCAAATTGTAGCTGTTACCGAACATTGTAACTATCCTGAGAGAGCTAAAAATCATCCTAAAAAATTAGTAGTCTATCCGAATGTAAGCACAGAGCAGGTTTTAGCCCTAAAACCTGATGTTATCTTGGCATCTACGGAAATCATAAGCATTAAGCTAATAGAGCAGTTTAAGCCTCACCAAATTCCTGTTTTTTTTGTCAATTATCAAACGCTTAATGATATACCTCGTACTGTAAGAGTGCTAGGTAAGCTGCTTGGCAAAGAGATAAAGTCTAATCAAATAGCCGATAGTGTAGAGAAAGTAATTCAGGAATATGCACAGTATTCGCCTTTGCACCGCCCTAAAATGTGGGTAGCCATAGGTACTCAACCTCTTTATACTGCGGGTAAAAACAGTTTTATCAATGATATGGTCTATATTTCAGGTGGTCAAAACATTGCCGAAAGCATCACTTATATGGCTTATCCTGTACTTACACGTGAATTTATCCTATCTCAACGACCTGAATATTTAGTAGTAAGTCATCAACAAAAATCAACTGTACAACAAACTTTGCTGCGCTTGTATCCTGAAATGAAATCCTTACCTTGCTTGCAAGATACGAGTAAAATTATTGGAATAGAAGAAGATCTTTTAGTCAGACCTACTCTACGTAGTTTAGAAGCGGTAAAAAAGCTGCGTTCGGTTATTCTTAAAAAGAGCTTGCGGCAAAATAACTAAAATCACAAAGCTAACTACATAAAAAAGTGGCATACATGCGTATGCCACTGAAAATTTCTTTGTATATTAAGAATAAGAGGGCGAAGAAAGCATAACAGGCATAATTAGCATAATTAAGCTTTCATTAGCATCATTTTCAGTAGGTACAACCAAGCACGCCCTGTTAGGAGTAGACATCATAAAAGTAGTTTCTTTTGAAGGAATGTTAGAAACAACGTTAAGTAACATATTAGCATTGAAGCCAATTTCCATATCTTCGCCTTCATGCCCACAAGGGATATATTCCGAAGCTTCGTTAGCAAATTCAAGGTCTTCTGCGTTTAAGGTAAGCATGTTTCCTTGTATTTTTAAGCGGATTTGATGTGTGTGTGCGTTAGAATATAGAGAAACTAGTTTGAGAGCTTTAATAAAAGAATCAGTATTGACTATCACTTGGTTGGGCGAGTCTACAGGAATTACGTTTTGATAGTCAGGGAAGCGTTCTTCAATCAAGCGGCAATTCATACGAGTACCATCTAAATAAAAGGCAGCACTACTTTGATTAAATTCTATTGTTACGATATTATTTTCGGAAGATTGTAGCACTCTTTGAAGGATTGTCAGCGCTTTTTCGGGAATGATAATTCGGTACTCTTCAGGAGTTGTGATATCTGAAAAAGCGTATTTAGCTAAGCAATGTGCATCTGTGGCTACAAAATTAAGTCCTTGTGGAGTAAAGTGAAATAGTACTCCCATCATAGCAGGGCGCATGTCATCTTTGCTAACGGCAAAAAGAGTACTACTTATTCCTTTGAGTAATAGTGCTGCGGGCATTTGTACTTGTATTCCTTTATCAACTGTATGCGGCTGCGGGTAGTCATTCGGATTTTCTCCTACTTGTTTGTATTTACCACTATCCGAATTTATTTCTATAGCACGAGTTTCCTCATCAAATTTAATTGTAATCGGTTGTTCAGGTAATTTAGATAAAGTTTCTGTCAGTATTTTAGCTTTTACTGCAATTTTACCTTGATCTTGTGACTCCACAGGTAAAGAGGTAGTCATAGTTACTTCTAAGTCTGTAGCCGTAATTGTAAGCTGACCTTGATTGAGCTCAAAGAGAAAATATTCCAATATAGGTAAGACAGGGCGACTAGGAACTACACGACTGACGTAGTTGACATGCTTATACAATAGCTGTGATGATACAATGAATTTCATAGATACAAACTTTGGTTACAAAAATAGAAAGAATTATTTAGGTATGCAAGTGAAAAATATCTTTTTATTTTGCTGTATATTTTAGTCTATTGGGCGTATGGGAAAAACACCGAACTCTAATAGCATGCGCTGTGCTTCAGGTGTTAAAGTCCACTGTATAAAATCACGAACTACTCCCGTAGGCTGCTCTTTGCATATTAAAAACAAATTTCGTGTAGCAGGATAATATCCATTTACAGCATTTTCGTATGTAGGTAGGTATGCTGTAGAATCTTTGTGAATTTTAATAGGACAAATTTTGACAGGTTTATTTTTGGCATAATCAGGAGAGCCATACCCAATAGCAGAAGGATTTTTAACAATATCAGGTATCATTAAATCAGTACTGTCTACTTCTATAACATTGTTACCCAATCGCCTGCCATCTAAAATGTTTTTCTTAAAATATAAGAACGTACCCCTGTAAGAAGAAAGAGAGTAAGGTTTTATCGGAACATCTAGTCCTCCGAACTCTTTCCAATTTGGCGCTTCGTCCGCGTAAATTCTAATTAAATCCTCAAATGAAAGTGCTTTTACAGGATTACTCGGATGCACAAAAAAAGCTAAACAAGACATAGCTATGGGAATTTGATAGGGCGGAAAGCCATTACGTAAATTGAGCTGTATAAGCTCATACTCCCTAAGTGCCCGAGAAGACATGACCAAATCAATATCTGTACCTGCATAGAGTTGCAATATCCCTACATTGGTATGTCCACCGTCAATCACAATCTTAACTTTGGGATTTTTTTTCATGTATACGTCGGCTAATTTCTGCATAAAAGGGCGCATGATTTCTGACCCTACAATTTTAATAGTGGTCTTCTGGGCAAAACTGAATAGGGATAATACAATTAAATGGTAGATTAAAATTGCTCTTGCCTTCATGGAATAGCAAAAATAGCAAAAAATGTATGCTTATTGAAATTACTATAAAATTTATTAACGCTTTTAGTTTTACCTCTCTGCACAATCGTTTTTTTGGCATATATGTTTTTGTTCAAATCTTTTGTAACTTACTTTTTCCGTAAATTTTTTCTAATTTTGTCAAGGTATGCAAAACACCTTTAAGTTTCAATTTCCCACTGATATAGAAACACTTGGCGTTGTAGAAAGATTTATTGAAGACACCCAACATTTGTGGAACATTTCAGAAGAAGCTTATGGTAACATTATGGTAGCTGTAAGCGAAGCCATCAACAATGCTATTTTTCATGGAAATAAATTAGATAAATCTAAACACATTTACTTTGAAGTACATCATGACCAACAAACCTTAACCTTCAAAATCTCTGATGAAGGCAACGGCTTTGACCCTGATAGTTTACCTGACCCAACTTCCCCTGAACGTATTTTAGAACCTGGCGGAAGAGGCGTTTTTTTAATGAAAGCTTTGGCAGATAAAGTCGAGTTTTTAGACAATGGCAAAACAGTAATTCTAACTTTTGAATTAAAAAAAGAAGTTTTTTTGTGATATTCTTTGCCTTGTGTAGCAACTGTTTTATGCAATTTTGAAGTGTGAAATCTATTCTCAATTACTTTCGTTGGCTTCTTTTTCCCATCAGTGCGGTATACTATGGTGTAATGGGCATAAGAAATTTATTTTATGATTTAGGCTTATTCAAATCTCATGTCATACAAAATGTAAAAATTATAGCTGTGGGGAATATTTCCACAGGGGGAACAGGCAAAACACCTTTGGTTCAGTACATTGCCCAATTTTTACATACTCAAAATAAAAAAGTAGCTATTCTTAGCAGAGGATACAAGCGTACTACAAAAGGATACATTTTAGGTAAAGACTATGAAAAAGTATATCATGTAGGCACTCAAATTGGCGATGAACCTACGCAATACGTGCATAATTTACCTTTTGCTGCGGTAGCCGTATCTGAAAAACGAGTTATAGGGGCAAATGAACTAGTGCGTACTGTATCGCCTGAAATTATTCTTTTAGATGATGCGTTTCAGCATCGTGCGATTGAGAGAAATTTGAATATCGTTGTATTGGATTATCATTCTCCTCCTTGGCAAGATTTTTTGCTTCCTATGGGAAACCTTCGAGAACCTATGATTAGTTTAGAAAGGGCGGATATTGTAGTGATTAACAAAGTAAAATATCAACCTCAAACTCAAAGAAAACTTTCTCAATTTGAACGATATATTCATGCAATAAAACCTAATTTGCCTATTTTTATCTGTTCGTATCAACCTCAATATTTGGTCAAAATAGCTGATGGGAATATAGTACCATTGGAAGAGCTTCAAAACAAGTGTGTATTTGCTGTTTGTGGCATTGGCAATCCTGATTATTTTATTGCGCAGTTAGAAGAACTGAAAGCTGAAATTCCCACTGTTTTGACCTTGAAAGACCACAGAAATTTTGATGCAAGTGTTATCAAGTGTATACAGGATGAAATAGCCTTGCTCAATCCTGATTATGTAGTTTGTACAGAAAAAGACTTTTATCGCATGCGGTATACACCTGCTTATCAGGTCCTGAAAGAAATTCCTAACTTTTGTTTCTTAAAAATTGAGCTAGTTTTTTGGGACCAAGATGAAGAAAAGTTCAAAACTGCCATTATGGAAAAGCTATTTTCTTCGCCAAGCTAATAATTTTGCTTATTGATGAATTATTTTTTTGGGCGTGCCCCTTGCTGACGCAAGGGTCGGGGCATTCCGCACTGCGCTTCGCTTCGGTGCTTCGCTAACG
>JANWVW010000144.1 GCA_025056095.1 Bacteroidia bacterium | reverse complement strand
GCCGTAGGAGACGACTACGTAGATAGGCAACAGGTGTAAAGGTAGTAATACCAAAGCCGAGTTGTACTAATTGCTCGAAGCTTGCTTTGAGGTTCTATCTCTCTTTTGCTTGTCAGTAACTTTTTAAGGGTGCAGATAGTGAGGGTGTTCACCTCTTCCCATTCCGAACAGAGTCGTTAAGCCCCTCTGCGCCGATGATACTGCTAACGCGGGAAAGTAGGTAAGCGCCCAAAAAAAATTGAAACAAAAGCACAACCGCTTATGTTGTGCTTTTGTTTTTTAGTACCTACATAAACTCTGAATTTCTACGCAATAGCTTTCGAGCACGTTATTTGGTAATAGTTGGTAATGATTGAATGACAGTACATGCTTTGCCCATGCCAACGTAGCTATAGTCTGCCCTGCATTCTCTGTATAGAAGCGTAGATTCTACCTGTACAGTCGCATTTTTACCTTGTTGTAAGCTTGAAATACAGGGGGTTGCAGCCTAAACCTTATATAAATTGTAGCGAAATGATTATTTCGGAGATTCCTTGCGTGAGGCATGCGAAGGGCGTGCGTCAGCACGGTGCGTAGCGAAGCGAAGCACCGAAGCGTTAGCGTAGCCCGTAGCACGCCGACCTTGTGGGCATGAGCGCAAGCGAAACGCCCACAAGGGCACGCCCAAAAAATTAAAAAATGATTAAAAAAATAATAATTCTGCATCCCTTTGCTTAACCGCATGGATAATTTTTTGAACTGGTACAGGATAAGCAAAAGCCTCAATTTGATGAGCATCTATCCAATGACATTTTTCACACAACAAAATATCCTCACTTTTTACTCTGTAATGAAACCAAGTAATATGCAACACAAAATGAGTAAAAACATGTTTGAGATAGCCTTTTCTAAGGTACTTATCAGAAAAATTAAAATTCAAACTCTGCTCCAAAGTGTTAGGAATTTCATACAAATTTGCCCATATACCTTTTTCTGCTCGCTTACGAATGAGAATTTGTCCGTGTTCGTTTTCTATGTAGTAAAAATGGGCAGTTTTATGGGGCTTGGCTTCTTTTTGCGTTTTGACCGGTAATTTCATTACTGCTTGATGAGTATATGCGTAGCATATATCCTTCATGATGCAACGATGACAATCAGGATTTTTGGGGACACACTGTATGGCCCCAAACTCCATCATGGCTTGATTATGTGCCGCAGGACTGTCAAAATTTAAAAGAGAATCCGCATAGTTCTGAAAGACTTTTTTCTGCTTTATATCTGCTTGTATGCCCAAACAACGTGCTAACACACGCTGAACATTGCCATCTACTACGGCTACAGGTTGATTGTAAGCAAATGAAGCAATTGCTGCAGCAGTATAATCTCCGATGCCTTTGAGTTGTCTGATTTCTTTGAAAGTAGTAGGAAATTGTCCTTGGTAATGCTCCACAATCCATTTTGCAGTGTAGTGCATGTTTTTAGCCCGTGAGTAATAACCTAGCCCTTGCCAAAGTTTCATTATTTCATCTTCGGGTGCATTGGCTAGATCATGTATCGTAGGATACTTTTCAATAAATTTGAGGTAGTATGGCAGCCCTTGCACTACACGGGTTTGCTGTAAAATTATCTCCGATAGCCAAATTAAATAAGGATCTTGCGTTTTTCGCCAAGGTAAATCTCTTTTATGCTTTTCAAACCATGTCAATAACCGCTGCTGAAATATTTCTTTCATTTGTAACGGTCAGGCTGCTTTTCTGCTTATTTAATAAAATTTGAGTTGAGTTCAGTTCCTTAAATAGTAATTCTGTGTTGAAGAGAACGCCCTAAGGTAGTTTCATCTACGTACTCTAATTCTCCGCCCACGGGAATACCTCTAGATATTGTAGTTATCTTGATATCGCTACGAACCGCATGAATTTGCTTAGCAGCATAATGAAGTGTGGTATCTCCTTCTATGGTTGCATTTAGGGCAAATATTACTTCTGTAATTGGTTCTTGTTGAACTCTTTGTATAAGTTGATTAAGTGTAATTTTATCTGGTCCTACACCTGCCATGGGGTCAATTAGCCCACCTAAAACATGATACAAACCTGTATAAAAATGAGTGTTTTCAATGGCTAACACGTCTTGAACATCTTTAACTACACACAATAGGTTTGCGTTTCGGTTGGAATTTAGACAAATATTGCACAGTTCGCTATCTGCTACGTTGTAGCACTTCTTACAAAGTTGTGCTTTGGATTTAAGAGATAGAATGCTTTCGGCAATAGGTTTTACAAACTCTTCGGGCTGCCGAAGCAAAAACAAAGTCAGGCGCAGAGCAGTTTTTTTTCCTATGCCTGGTAATTTGGAAAATTGCTGTACTGCTTCTTCTATAACTTTAGACGGATAATTCACTTTACAAAAATACTCAAAAGCGCAATACGCTTTATTCTATTTCAACTTCTTTTCCTTTCTTTGGTTTTGCAAGGTTAGCAGAGGCTTGTTCGGTATTAGCAAGTTTTTCTTTTATTTTTCTTTCAAGTTCTGCCATCAATTCAGGGTTATCTTCTATGAGATTTCTTACTGTGTCTCTACCTTGCCCAAGTTTTTCGCCATTATAGCTAAACCATGATCCTGACTTTTGAATGATATTGAGATCTACACCCATGTCTAAAATTTCACCTGCTTTGGAAATACCTTTACCGTAGATGATATCAAATTCAGCAGTGCGAAAAGGAGGGGCTACTTTGTTTTTTACAATTCTAACTTTGGTACGATTACCCATTGTATCCTCACCATCTTTGATGGCTGTAGATCTGCGTACATCTATACGCACAGAAGCATAGTATTTGAGGGCATTACCGCCTGTAGTAGTTTCAGTATTACCGAAGGTTACACCAATTTTTTCTCTAAGTTGGTTGATAAAAATGCATACGCAGTTTGTTTTACTAATTGCAGAGGTTAGTTTGCGCAAGGCTTGGGACATCAAGCGGGCATGCATACCAAGTTTAGCATCACCCATTTCGCCATCAATTTCTGCTTTTGGTACAAGAGCTGCCACGGAATCTATCACAATTACGTCAATAGCGCTGGAACGAATAAGTCCTTCGGCTATCTCCAAAGCTTGCTCACCATTATCAGGCTGCGATACATACAAATTATCTGTGTCTATACCTAGCTTTATTGCATACTGTCTATCAAAAGCATGTTCAGCGTCAATAAAAGCAGCTATGCCGCCCATTTTTTGTGCCTCTGCAATTACATGTAAAGCCAAAGTAGTTTTACCTGAGGCTTCAGGTCCAAAAATTTCTACAATTCTACCCCTTGGTAAGCCGCCAACTCCTAACGCCAAATCTACCCCTAAGGACCCAGTAGGAATGACATCTATATCTGTCATACCTTGATCGCTGAGCCTCATTATAACCCCTTTGCCGTGTTCTTTTTCTAGTCGCTCAATGGTATTTTGCAGCATTTTGAGCTTTTCTGTACGTTCATTTTTATCTGACATACGTTTTAAATTTTTTCAAAAATACACAGAAAGAGACACTATTACAACTTTTTGCAAAAAAATATAGAACTTTTTGATAATCACAACGTAGGCTGTCCTTTTTTCCAATTGCAAGGTGTAAGGGTGTTTGTTTGTAGAGCATCCAAAGTACGAAGTACTTCCTCTATATTCCTGCCTACGATGATGTGGTTAACACTAACCCAACGAATAATCCCTTCTGGATCAACAATAAAAGTGGCACGCATAGCTACTTCATCTCTTCCTGTTAATATACCTAACTGACTACACAACTTTTTAGCATGGTCTGAAAGCATCGGAAATTTGAGATTCTTCAGCCCATCGTGATACTTACGCCAAGCTAAATGTACCGTAGCTGTATCTGTGCTTGCTCCGTAAAGTAACGCATTACGTTCTACAAATTCTTCGTACTTTTCGTTAAAACCTATAATTTCGGTAGGGCATAAACTGCTGAAATCGTAAGGCCAAAAGAATATAACCATCCATTTACCTTGCTCTATATGAGCTTGTAAAGAAATAGTTGCGAACTCCTTTCCACTTTCTGTGGATACACATGCAGGAAGTTCTATTTGAGGAAATTTATCACCTACTGTAAGCATATATCTTTGTTAGCGTGTATAAAAGCAAAAAAGTTCATTGTTCAAAAGTACAAATTTACATTTTATGTTGAACACAACTGATTGTCAAATAATCTCTATATTTGTTGGTATGAATATGGCTTGGAATGTATTGGTTTCTTTGTACTACAAAGAGCCTTATTTACCACTTTTAAGAGTTTTATCAGAAAAAGGAGCTTGTTTTTATTCTACGGGGGGAACAGCTAGCTTTTTACGACAATACTCTCAACAAGTATTTGACGTAGAGCAGCTAACAGGCTATCCCTCTATTTTGGGAGGGCGTGTAAAAACTTTACATCCAAAAATATTTGGCGGCATACTTGCCCGCGCACATCATTTACAAGACCAAAACGAACTTCGTCAATTTGATATACCTTATTTTGATATTGTTATCGTAGATATTTATCCGTTTGAGGAAACAATTTCACACACTACAAATTTAGAAGAGATTATTGAAAAAATAGATATAGGGGGAGTTTCACTTATCAGAGCCGCAGCTAAAAACTTTGAACGCACAACAGTAATTGCTCATCCCCAAGATGCATCTGTTTTAGCTGAATTGATACAAAATGAGCAAGAAATAACTTATTCTATTCGCAAAAAATTCGCTAAAAATGCTTTTGCTATCACATCTGCTTATGATAATGCTATTTTCAATTGGTTCGCAAATACAGAAGCAGAGATAAGTGCCCCTGTTTCGTTTGTACATTCCACTTCATTAAGATATGGAGAAAATCCTCACCAAAAAGCAGTATTTTATGGAAAGATAGAAGAAAATTTCATTCAGCTTAGTGGCAAAGAACTTTCATACAACAACTTATTAGACATTGACCAAGCCATTGAATTGATAGATGAATTTCAAGAAAACGAAGTAACATGTGCTATTATCAAGCATACTAACCCTTGTGGAATAGCTACACGGGCAAACCTAGCCTTAGCATGGAAAGATGCCTTAGCTTGCGATCCCCTATCTGCTTTTGGAGGAATTATTGTTACAAATAAAACTATTGATAAAGAAACTGCTTCACTAATGGATAAAATGTTTTTTGAAGTGCTCATATCCCCTGGTTTTGACTCGGAAGCACTGCAAATTTTATCTGGCAAAAAAAATCGCATTTTGTTGCAGAGAAAACCCTGTTCACATCGTAAAGTACAATTTAAAAGTATACTTAATGGAATTTTAGTCCAAGAAAAAGATGTAGGATTGTACCAAGATTGGAAGCTAGTATCTACACGTGAATTACCCGAGTACCTCAAAAATGATGTTATCTTTGGACTTAAAGTAGTGAAGCATCTTAAATCAAATGCAATCGCAATTATCAAAAACGAGCAGTTGATAGGTTCAGGAGTTGGGCAAACTTCCCGAGTAGATGCTCTTAAACAAGCTATTCACAAACTTAAAGTAATGGGATTTACAACTAAGGATGCTGTATTGGTATCTGATGGTTTCTTTCCATTTTCAGATAGTGTAGAGATAGCTCATCAAGCAGGAATTGAATACATTGTACAACCTGGTGGCTCTTTACGCGATAAAGATAGTATTGACTATTGCAACACAAACAACTTGTGCATGATATTTACAAACATGCGGCATTTTAAGCACTAATTCAGAATTTATCTTCATTTAATTTTTGTTAATTACTTGTGTTCTTTGTATTTTTACTTATATGATTAGACTAAAGCTGCTTTTGATAAGTTTTTGGGGAATATCTTGTACTTTTGAGGTACAGGCGCAGCATTTAGTCAGTATTTATGGCAAAACTATAAAGGCTGATGGTTTCACTGAATTATCACAGGTAATAGTTCGTGGTAAAGCAGGCATAATAGGTAAAAGCGATGAAAACGGCTTTTTTAGTGTAGTTACCAGTAGCAACGATAGTTTAATTTTAGAACATATTGGCTACTTACCTATACGAACTAGCGTAAAGCGAATCATGCGCAGTGATACTACTACTGTTCTATATCATGTATTTATGTTTGTACCTACTAGCTACACTACAAAAGAAGTCAAAATTTACAGTTATACTCGTGAGGAGTTGGTACAAGCTTTCTTAAAGATGCGTACAGACAGTATTTTTGACCGTTATGCTATGGACATAGAAAAAGTATTACTTTTAGGTTACAAAGATGAGCATACGCGCATAGATATGGTAGAGTACATGCTTCGTAATCCAAACCAATTCAGGAACTTTACTATATCTGATTATAGGGGAGTAGTTTATACCGTTGGTCCATCGGCAGGTATTCCTGTGAGTTTTGCTCGCAAACCCAAACCTTATTCCAAAAAGTGGTAACTACGCTATGATAGTAATTGACCAAGTTATTTTGTCAGATGACATAAAAGAAAAGTATTTTCAATGCCAATTAGAAAAATGTAAGGGAAGTTGCTGCGTACAAGGCGATAGAGGAGCGCCATTAGAAAAACAAGAGCTAGATATTTTGACGCAAATCTATCCTAGAATTGAACCTTACCTATCTCAAAGAAGCAAAGAAACTATTGCGCAGAAAGGGCTTTTTGAGTTTGATGAAAAGGAAAATGATTACACTACTACTACAAACGGATATCAAGAGGAGTGTGTATTTGCCGTATTAGATGAAAGCGGAATTTGGAAGTGTGCTATTGAAAAAGCGTATTTAGATGGAAAAATAGAATTTCAAAAACCTATCTCGTGCCATTTGTATCCTGTTCGAGTAACGCATGTAAACGGAACGGACTTGCTCAATTATGAACGATGGGAAATATGTAGCCCTGCTTGTAGATATGGAGAGCAAAAGCAAATACCTCTTTATAGATTTATCCAAGATGCTCTGATAAGAAAATATGGAAAAGAATGGTTTAATAAACTACTTTCTGAATGTCAAAAGTAATATATTTGCGATTATGGCAAAACACACTTTAATTATATTAGTTTTAATTTTAGCAAATGTACGCTTTTCGTTATCTCAGGAACAGCCAAGTATTGCCGATAAAGTGATTATCCGACTACCTGACGACCCATTGAACCTCAAT
>JANWVW010000143.1 GCA_025056095.1 Bacteroidia bacterium | reverse complement strand
ATGGCTAAACTCCAGTATCTTCTTTTATCCTCACATACCTTACGGGCTAAGTATCCTATATAATTTCTAAAGTGAAGGTACAATTCAAGCTTATTGAGACCGTGAGAATTTCTTTTAAGCTTTTTAACGAAGCATATGTCTTTTATGTATAGAACATTCGTCACTTTATTTATCATATATCCATAGTATGTATCATCATAGTATAGAAAGAATTTCTTCTCTGGAAGCCCTACAATACTCACAACAGACCTATGCAATAGCATTCCTTCAAAGCACCCGTAATTTATATATGTATACTGCTTCATTTTTCTAAAATCTTCACTTTTCTTGAGGTAAACGAAGCCTGTAGCGATATCCAAAATACCTTCAAATGGAAATATTTCACCGTCTATAGTTACCTTCGTTGGATGCATGCACAAACCCAAATGTTTATAACTTAGTTGCTTATGTAAACCATCTGGTAAAGGTTCAACATCATCATCCATAAGCCATAACCAATCGTAGCCTTTTTCGTAAGCTCGCTTTACTCCTTCATGAAAACCACCAGCTCCTCCAGTATTCTCGTGCATACGGACATAGTAAACTCTTATCTCTTTACCATCTACAAGATTTTCTATCGTAAACTCTTTTTCCCAAGGCTTTGCTAAATTCTCAGGTGGTAATTCGTTAATATAACCATTTTCCTTTAGAAACTCTGGTGTGCCATCAGTGGAAGCATTATCAATTATGTAAATTCCCTGCACGGGTCTTGTTTGCCTTCTTATGGCTTCCAAGCATTCAAGTAGTAATTTCTTCCTGTTATATGTCACGACAATCGCGCATACTGTTTCTCTATCCTCATTCATTTTACTTTCTCCTCAAAAACTTCTAAGGCTCTTTTGACTATGTCATCCATATCATAGTATCTATACTCTGCAAGTCTACCGACTAACACCAAATTATCAAAACCCTTCGACATTTCATAATATATCTCATACCTCCTGCGAGCATCTTCGGTAAAAAATGGATAGTATGGCGTCTTACCCAATGAATAGTCCTCTGGATATTCTATTGCTATTGTAGTCTTTCTCGTATCTGCGGGATGTATATGCTTAAACTCTGTTATCCTCGTGAAATCATAGCTATTTGGATAATTAACAGATGCGGTTTCTTGGTAATACTCCTTGTCAATAACCTTAAACTCAAATCTTAAACTTCTATAGTCAAGCACTCCATACTTGTAGTCAAAAAGCTCATCAATCTGCCCTGTAAAAATCACCATGCCTTTAAACTCCTGACCCATAAAATAAATCTTCTTTGTCTCAATGTCTATTCTCATTACCTCTTTAAAATCGGTATTGAGCATTAGTTTGATGTTTGGATGGCCCAACATCCTTTCAAATATTTTCGTATATCCTTCTGATGGGACTGCTTGATATTTATCATTAAAATATCTATCATCCCTACCAATAAAGATAGGTACTCTTGCTGTTACCTCTGGGTCAATCTCTTCAGGCTTTTTACCCCATTGTTTAGATGTGTAGTTTAAAAAAACCTTTTCATATACATAATTTGCTAAAAATTGAATATCAGGGTCGTTTATCTGACGAAGTTTAAGTATTGGCACTTTACTACCGTATTGGTAATAAGATAGTAACTTATTTTGTAATTTATTAGATAAGTCTTTTGGGAAGACCATATCCATTGAATTAAAGTTAAAGGGTATAGGCACCTTTTTACCGTCAATGAATGCTAACACCCTGTGATTGTAGTAATGCCAATCGGTGAAATTTGATAGATAGTCAAACACTTCTTTGTGGTCTGTATGAAAAATATGAGGACCATATTTATGCACAATGATACCGTTTTCGTCTTTGTAGTCAAAGCAGTTGCCTCCTATGTGGTTTCTTCGCTCAATGATAAGGACCTTCTTGCCTAATTGAGAAGCTATTCTCTCTGCAATCACAGAACCTGCAAAACCAGCGCCGATGATGATGTAGTTAAACATAGTAAATTCCTCCTTAATAACTTGTTTGAGCTTTTTTACGCTCTTTTTAAAAGTTTTTTAGCCCTTTTTATAATAGAAGGTAAAATTGGTTTAAAACTCCAAAAATTCTTCTCATAGTATTCTAATACCTTCTTATTAACTCTAATTGTTTTATTTTTTCCATATTAATAAATTTGAGTAAACCAGATAATGCGTAAAAAACCGAATTAACTCCTTCATGTCTAGATGCCATCATATTCCAAAATAACACCCTGAACATGAGTAGAAATTTTTTAAAACCCGTATAATACCTCCACACAATCCATAATTCATTTCGAGTAGTCAGAGTTCTTAATCTTTTAATACTCCTATTTTTTTTAGATGCCCTATGAATTACCACACATTTGCTGAAATATACTATCTTAAAGCCTTGATCTAATGCTCTAATTGAGTACTCCCATTCATTAGAATACAAAAACATTTCTTCCGCAAAACCACCAATTTTATTTATTAGATCTTTACGTATCAGAGCTCCACAGTTGATAAACCCAATGCAATCGTCTAGATCTTTCCAATGGTCTGTAGTAAATGGACCTCCGACTATTTTACACGCTAATATTCCGATATTTTTGTTATTTTCCAAAAAATTAATGGCTTCAATTAAACCAGTTTCGATATGACTATCGTCATCTAAAACCAAAAAATAATCTCCCTTTCCTGCTTTAAACCCTTCATTCCACCCTGCTATACCGATATTTTTCTCTAGTCTAATAACCTTAACTTCAGGATATTTTGTTTTAATCATTTCATAAGTGCCATCCGTAGAAGCATTGTCTACTACTATTACTTCATATCTATCTTTTGGATATTCCAAATTATAGAGTATTTTTCTTAGTGTAATGTCTACTTCTTCTTTTCTATTGTAAGCAAGAATATTTACTGTTACAAAAGGAAACTGATTAGAGTTCATGTGGTTACCTCCTTTGTCGAAACATATTCATTTGTACAATATCTAAAGAAAGCATTTATAGATGCATTACCATCCACTAAACCTTCTGGTTGGGGGATAAGTTTGACCTTTGAAAAATTTTTTGCCATGTATTCAAAAAAGGCTATATCTAATTTATCAGTAGTGTTTACCCAAATATCCCATCTATCAACAATGTCGTCAGTTAAAACATAAGATGCAAGAAGTTTCATATACCGCCTTCTACCCGCAGGAGTAACGCACACTATGTTGTAATTCTTATACATTCAAATATCTCCTTTTTATAATGAAAATATTCAATAAACTTTAAACTTTGAATAAAGTATTTGATGCCAATTCCAGGCAGTCCTTACCATGTTTTCTATATCACTATACTCTGGATCCCACCCTAACTTACTTTTTATCCTAGCGAAGTCAGAAATTATGATAGGAGGATCTCTAGGTCTTCTTTCCCCAATTATTACTTTTATATCTCTTGAAGTTATTTTGGAAACTATCCTTACTATCTCCATAACAGAGTAACCTTTTCCGGTTCCAAGATTGAACACATCACTCTCACCACCATTTAGAAGATAGTCCATGGCAAGCATGTGTGCCTTTGCTAAATCATTTACATGTATAAAATCTCTTACGCATGTCCCATCTGGTGTGGGGTAATCATTTCCATATATGGTGAAACTCTCTCTTTTTCCTATCGCCACATCTAAGAGAAGTGGTATTATGTGAGTTTCAGGGTCATGCCACTCCCCAATTAGTCCGCTTGGATCTGCACCTGCTGCATTGAAGTATTTTAAATTACAAATTTAATACCATAGGCTTCATCATAGTCTTTTAGTATGTGCTCTATCATAGCTTTAGTTCTTCCATACGGATTAATAGGATTGAGATTTTGGTCTTCTGTGATAGGAATTTTTTCTGGAATACCGTATGTTGCACAACTCGATGAAAATACCAAAAATTTAACTCCGTTTTCTAACATAACTTTTAGTAAATTCAAAGTATTGACAACATTATTGTAATAATACTCCTGAGGTTTCTTAACGGACTATCCAACATAAGCATATGCGCTAAAGTGCATTACAGCATCTTTTTTATATCTCCTAAAGCATAATCTTATTTGTTCTATGTTTGATAAATCTCCTAAAATAAAATCACCCCATCTAACAAACTCTCTATGACCGTAAATAAGATTATCGAATAATAGTGTTATACTTTCCACTTTCATTTAAAAGCTTGTTAACATGAGAACCAATATACCCTGCACCACCAACTATAAGAATATTAGGTTTATGATATAACATGTCCACGCTTACCTTAAAACAAAACCTTTTTAAAATACTCTATCGTTTTCATCAACCCTTCTTCTAACGGAGTCTTAGGCTCCCAGTTAAGAAGTTTTTTTGCCAGAGTTATATCTGGTTGTCTTCTTGCAGGATCATCCTTCGGCAAGGGTCTAAATTCTATCCTTGATTTTGACTTAGTGAGCTTTAATATTAACTCTGCAAGTTCAATAATAGTAATTTCATAAGGGTTTCCTAAATTAATAGGACCTGTTATTTCATCTGGAGAGTTCATAAGTTTAATCAATCCTTCAACCATATCATCAATATAACAAAAACTTCTCGTTTGTGAACCATCTCCGTATACTGCCAATGGTTCTCCATGAAGAGCTTGAAATATAAAATTACTTACTACCCTTCCATCATTAGGATGCATTCTTGGTCCATATGTATTAAATATTCTGGTAATTTTTATCCTAAGATTGTGTTGTTCATGATAGGCAAAAAAGAGGGTTTCTGCGCATCTTTTTCCCTCGTCATAGCATTCCCTCGGACCAATGGGGTTTACATTGCCCCAATAGGTTTCTGGCTGGGGATGGACCTGTGGATCTCCATATACCTCAGAGGTAGAGGCTTGCAGGATTTTTATCTTAAGCCTCTTTGCTAAACCAAGCATGTTTATTGAACCATACACAGAAACTTTAACTGTTTGCACTGGATCAAACTGATAGTGCACAGGAGATGCTGGACAGGCAAGATTGTAAATCTCATCAACCTCTACATACAAAGGAAGGGTGATGTCGTGCCTAATAACCTCAAAATGTGGATTATTAAGAAGATGCAAAATATTTCTTTTTGTGCCTGTGTAAAAGTTATCGACGCACAGAACCTCATTTCCCTCATTTAGTAATCTTTCACAGAGATGACTCCCAATAAATCCCGCACCACCTGTAACTAAAATTCTCTTCATTTTATCTACTGTGTCCAATGTATAACCACCTGAAGAGTTTTATGATTCCTCATGAATACAATCTCAGATTTTGGGATGTCTGGATATCAAGCTTTAGAGAACACCTTTTGGACAAAGCACTGGTTTAACGTCCTGTCTAGCCTTTTGTAGAATTATCTACCGAAGATCTGATACTATATACTTTCAGGTAAAAACGAATGAAAATTAAGAAGTTTTTGTTCACTATATGGGGATAAAATGTGCCGTGTCCAGTAAAGGTTTCAATATCCTCCATAACACCCCCACATCCCCTACTCACCACCTACCCCCATAACCCATCTACATGACCATAACCTCAACTCACCTCACTATCATTCCTATACTATCATTACTTAAAAGCTCTTTATAATAACCTTGAAACATTAGCTCCTTCCGCATGTTTTCAAACTTCACATCGCTCACATACTCACCAAGCTCGCTTGAATGACGAAAATAAACCAGTGAAGTCAAGGATTATGACAAAGCCTTGTGGTAGGTCTTCTGGCTTATCTGGCAAATGGTCAGAGTGAAAGTCTTCTATCTCGTTATAATTTTTCCAATCTCTCTTCATGGGGGAATACTATCTCATAAACCTAATACTGGACAAAGCAGATTGTCGCATATTGAATTGCTTTGTCTAAAAACACTTTCTTATGCTTGATACTTAGCAACTTCGGAATTTGAGCCTGACTATGCGAGAATTCGTAAAACTCCTATGAATTAGGAACGAGAGGTTTATTAGACAGTTAGGTATCATTCCTTCAATCTCTCTTCGTGGGTTAATATCATCTCACAGGCTTAATATTAGACACAACACACTACTCTTTACAACGTGCAAATTATAAACACCGTCTCTTTCTGCCTTGAAGGAATTTAAAACATTCTCTTAATGTTTAGATTGTGTTATAATGTTCTTAGGAGGCTTTCATGGATATACAGCAAGCTATGTATCCTAACGCTACCTTGTTTATACAGGCAGTTCTTTTCCTCGTGTTCGTGGCTCTTGTAAGAAGCCTGCTGATAAAGCCATACTCTCAGGTTATAGAGGAAAGGGAAAGCATTGCTCAGAGGAACATGGAAGAAGCGCTCAAGTTAAGAGAAGAGGCTCAGAAGTATGTGGAAGAGGCTAACGCCATATTAGAAAAGGGAAGGAAGGGCTCTCACAACATAGTGGAAGAGGCAAGAAGGAACGCAGAGAAGATAAGGGTTGAAATCCTCACCAAGGTGGAATCCGAAACGCAGGAGGAGATATTAAAAGCTGTGGAAGAAATAAGGAAAAGCCTTGAAGAGGAAAAAAGGAAGATGGAAGAGAGGGTAAGAGAGGTAGCTGAGCTTATAGCCACTAAAGTCGTGGAGGAAGCGGCATGAGTGAAGGACATCACACTTTGGAAATCATATGGAAAGGGCTAAACATATTAGCTTTCCTGGGTATAGTTTACTACTTTGGTAAAAAACCCATACAACAAGCCTTTGAAAAGTACTTTAGCGAGTTAACAGAAAAGCTCGTAAGCTCAGAGAAGGAGCTGGCGGAAGCTCAGGAAGAGCTTAGAAAAGCTAAAGAAAACCTGCAAGACGCTCAGAGAAGATATCAGGAGCAGATAAAGCTCTCTCAGGATACCGCAAAGGTCATAGTGGAAGAAGAGGAGAAAAAGGCAAAGGAAATAGCAGGAAGGATAAGGGAGAGAACCAAAGAGGTCATAGATATAGAAGTGAAAAAGGCAAAGGAGGAGCTCCTGCACTACGGAGCTGAAAGGGCGCATGCGTTGGCAGTCAACATCCTAAAGGAGAGATTCAAGGAAGAAAAGGTTCAGAAAGCCTACATAGAAAAGTATCTCAGAAAGCTGGAGGCTGAAAGATGACCACAAGGCATGATGTGATAAGAAAGATAGCTAAGCTTCTTGTGGAGAAAACTCCCAAGGAAAAGAAAGAGTTTACAAAGGTATCGGAGCTCCTCCATCTTCTTTACAAGCTCTACAG
>JANWVW010000142.1 GCA_025056095.1 Bacteroidia bacterium | reverse complement strand
TGCGTGAGGGGCATGGAGCATGCCGTTAGGCAGTGCGTAGCGTTAGCGAAGCACCGAAGCGAAGCGCAGTGCGGAATACCCCGACCCTTGCGTTAGCAAGGGGCACGCCCAAAAAGAAATAAAAAATTCTATTTACTAAAAAATTCTCTTACCGTTTTTACCACAAGAGTTGTTTCTTGTGATATCTCTTCGGGATAGACACGTTCTAATACACTATCTGCCCCTACTATACTCTCATTCCACAGGTCAAATTCAGGGGTGCTATACATTGGAACTGGTACGTATTGATTTTCTAACTCTTTCAGTTCTTTCTGATACTCTTGTATTCTTTTTTTCTCTTCTTTTGTTGCATTCGGATAATTGGGATAAGCATTTTCTTTTTGACCATGTACATACTCAGGTACTAAGTGCTCAATATTGTATTTTTGAGGTAGTGCTTGTATTTGTTTGGATATTATTTCATTTTTTGCACGAATTTGTTCGCGTTCTGCTGCGGTAAGTGGCTTTTTAATAGTATACTCAATATGTGGATAAGTTTTTTTTCCATATTTCTTGGCTATTTGTTCTATGTTTTGAGCAGTCGAGCTCATTGTTTTTTCATAATAGGTATAAATCACCTTTGGGCGGTAAATTAAAAGTTTACTTTCCGCAGGATTGACCTCTAATATCCATTTATTCGGTAATTTTTGGGATAATTTTTGCAGTAGAGGGTATTTGTCCTCTTCGGCTATCTCCATAGGAATGTTGTTTTTCTGACTATACTCTTGAGCTTCTTCAAAAGAAGCAAACCATTTTTCAATCTGGTAGGTAGCCCACCCTTGATCAGTTTTAATCATAGGAACTGATTGAGTAGGATTACTTGCTGAATTAAGTAGCAGTAAAGCATACTTATATTCATACACAGATTGACACTTTTCGCAGTTTTCCCACCCTTTTTGACAATGGGTAAAAACCTGCTTACGAATAATGTGTTGCCCCATAATGCTATAACTGAATAGTAAAAAAATAAATAAATGAGATAAATACATGCTTCTATATACGGTTTATTAAAAGTGAGGTTGTAGTTTTGTTTAACAAATTTTGCAGCTACTGCCTGCTATCAATCTATGGACAAAATAGAAATAAGTAGTACATAGTCTGTGTTTTTGCAGATAAAATTGCTACCTAAAATTTGTTTAATTTTGCCCCCATGAGCTTAAAAGAAAAAGTAGAACAGGATATCAAAGCGGCTATGAAAGCCCGCGATATGGTTCGGTTAGAAACTCTTCGTTCTATCAAAGCGGCAATTTTATTAGCAGAAACTGAAAAAGGCGCCCCCGAAACGCTAAGTGAAGAGAGAGAAATTGCACTGCTGACCAAAGAAGTAAAAAGGCGCAGAGAAGCTGCCGAGCAATTTAGAAACGGCAATCGCCCCGAACTGGCTGAAAAAGAGGAAGCCGAAGCCAAAATTATAGAAGAATATCTGCCCAAACCTTTGACCGAAGCAGAACTAATTGAAGCCCTCAAAGAGATTATCAACGAGGTAGGTGCTACTTCACCTAAAGACTTTGGAAAAGTAATGGGAATAGCTACCAAACGACTACAAGGTAAAGCAGATAATAAAGTTATCGCAGAAAAAGTTAAGCAGCTATTAGGATAGTGTATGCCCATCACATTTGCAGATACTCATGCACACCTATACGCAGAGCAGTTTGACTCTGACCGCTCTGCTGTGCTTCAAAAAGCAATAAGTACAGATGTAAAGTATTTTTTCATACCTAATTTAGATAGCACTACTGCACCAGCTTTACATACGCTTATTGCAGAATATCCGCAGCACTGTTTTGCTATGATGGGGCTACATCCTTGTCATGTACAGTCTGATACCTACTTGACAGAAATGGAAAAAGTAGAAAAACTTTTGTTTGAGAAACCTTGTCGTTATGTTGCTGTTGGTGAAATAGGAATTGACTTATATTGGGATAAAACTACATTTTCATTGCAGAAAGAAGCTTTTATACAACAATTAAAGTGGGCAAAAACACTAAACCTGCCTGTTTCAGTACATTGTAGAGAGTCTTTTGATCAGGTAATGGAGTGCATAGAATACGTTCAAGATGGTTCATTAAAAGGAATTATGCACTGTTTTACGGGCAATCTAGAACAAGCTCAAAGAGTTATACAAGCAGGCTTTATGATAGGTATAGGCGGGGTAATTACGTTTAAGAAAAGTCAATATTTGCGAGATGCTGTAACCCAAATACCTTTGGAACACATAGTTTTAGAAACAGATTCCCCCTACCTTGCCCCTGAACCTTATAGAGGTAGGAGAAATGAACCAGGCTACATTCCCATTATTGCTGCCACAGTAGCCAAAGCTAAAAACTGTACTATTACAGAAGTAGCAGAACAAACCACTCAAAACGCACTGCACATTTTTTCTATATCCGCTTAATTTTGTGTAGACTATCCAAAAATATGGATATTTCTTGGTTATCAAGAACAGCGTTGATTGTAGGAAACGAAGTATTAGAAAAATTGACACAAAGTAAAGTTTTAATTGTAGGTATGGGAGGTGTAGGTTCTTTTGCGGCAGAATTTATAGTACGTGCAGGTATAGGAAATGTTACAATTGTAGATGGCGACGTAGTAGAACCTAGTAATAGAAATCGCCAACTGCCTGCTTTAGCTACCACAGAAGGTCAATACAAAGTAGAAGTGATGAAAGAAAGACTGCTTGCTATTAACCCTGAACTAAATATCACTGCTATCAATCATTTTATGACCCCTGACGATATGAAAAGCCTACTCTCATCTCAATCTTTTGATTATGCAGTAGATGCAATTGATAGCATAAGTCCTAAAATACAAATGCTAGTCCTTTGTTATCAAACAGGTACACGCGTGGTTAGCTCTATGGGTGCAGGCGGAAAACTAGACCCTACTCAACTTAAAATTGTAGATATTTCTCAAACACATACCTGCAAATTAGCTCGTTATGTGCGTAAAAGGTTAAAAAAGTACAAAATTTACACAGGTATAAAAGCCGTGTTTTCTACGGAAAAAGTTATTGCACACTCGCTAATGTATACTCAAAGTCGTTTCAAAAAATCAGCTTACGGCACAATATCTTACCTACCTGCGGCTTTTGGAGGCGCATGTGCTTCAGTCGTTATTAGGGACTTAATAGAGCAATACGGAAAGCAAGGTAAATAATTTCCTGTTTTTCCCAAAAATTCCTTTCTAGTTCTTACAAGTCTTAATGTAAATAATTCATATTTAATGAGTTGTGTTTTGGCATACGCATTGAATTTTGTTATTAAACCTCTCAATGCGTATGATAGCCACAGTAAATTATCATTTAATAAAAGCCTGCAATTACCAATGTCAATACTGCTATGCTACTTTTAATGATATTCGAGAGAAGCCTCTTTCTCTTTCAGAACAAATAAAGTTGATTTCTTTACTAGCTAAGAGCAAATACTTTAAAAAAATTAATTTCGCAGGGGGTGAACCTCTATTAGTTGCACATTTGCCTAAGTTGATTAAAGTAGCCAAAGAGGAGGGTTTTAAAGAAACAAGTGTCGTAACAAATGGTAGCCGATTGACTAAAGAATGGATATATAGTGTAAAAGACTATCTAGATATTCTTGCCATTAGCATAGATAGTGTATCAGAGGGCACAAATATCAAAATTGGTAGAAAAGAGCGAGGTTCAGAAGGTAAAACTCTGGACTTGGATAAAATAATTAAAATATCCGAATTATGCCATGCTTTTAATATACACCTAAAAGTCAATACGGTAGTTAATGCGTTTAATAAAAGAGAAACTTTGACAGACGTAATTAACAAGATTAAACCTTTTCGTTGGAAGGTTTTGCAAGCTACAAAGATAGAAGGACAAAATGATGAAAATTATTCCAAAATTGCAGTTACTAATCAAGAATTTGAAGAATTTTGTCAGAGGAATAAAAAATACTTACGCGCAGACATTGATTTAATCACTGAGCCTTCAGAAATTATTCAAGGTTCATACTTAATGATAGATTTTGTTGGTCGTTTTTATGATAGCAGCTGCGGCAAACACCGGTATTCCGATAAAATTTTAAAAGTAGGTGTAGAAAATGCAATAGAGCAAGTTAACGTAGATGCAGACAAATTTTGTCTACGAGGGGGAGATTACAGAGTAAAAGATTGAAGCAAAAGCATGCCATTATCGGCTTTCTTTTAGTATATTTAGCAAATATTGACCATAGCCCGACTTTGTCAAAGGTTGAGCTAGTTTTTCTAACTGTTCTGCGGTAATATAGCCCATACGATAAGCAACTTCTTCAATACAACCAATTTTTAGTCCTTGTCTTTCTTCAATAGTTTGAACAAAAAGACCCGCTTGCATCAATGAAGTAAAAGTTCCTGTATCTAGCCAAGCTGTACCTCTACCAAACTTCATTACTTTGAGTTGCTTTCTCTCTAAATAAATACGATTAACATCTGTAATTTCATATTCACCCCGTGCGGAAGGTTGTAAGCTTTTGGCAATCTCCACTACTTGATTATCATAGAAATAAATACCTGGTACCGCATAATTTGATTTAGGTTGTTTAGGTTTTTCTTCAATAGAAAGCACATTTCCCTCCTTGTCAAATTCTACTACTCCGTAGCGTTCAGGGTCAGAAACATGGTAAGCAAAGATAATTCCGCCTTTGGGATTTTTACACTGTTGTAGCAAGCTTCCTAAACCTGTGCTGTAAAATATGTTGTCCCCTAAAATAAGTGCAACGCTATCCGTACCAATAAAAGACTCACCAATAGTAAAAGCTTGGGCTAGTCCTTTGGGTTCAGGTTGCTCGGCATACGTAAAGTTTAGCCCTAAATGACTACCATCGCCAAATAAACGCTTAAAATGCGGTAAATCTGTGGGCGTAGAAATAATCAAAATCTCTCGTATCCCTGCCATCATTAACGTAGAGAGGGGATAGTAGATCATCGGCTTGTCATAAACGGGCATGAGCTGCTTACTCATGACCAAAGTTAAGGGATGCAATCTTGTCCCTGCGCCGCCAGCTAAAATAATTCCTTTCATTTTCTTCGTTTTAAGTTTGGATAAAAGTCTTGTAGCTTAGGCAAAACTAATGGTACTTTTTCTATTACCAAAACAGAAGTATCTAATCCAAAAGCTTTACCTTCCGAAATGCTCAAATAATGAGATAAAAAGAAATAGGTACGCATGACAAAGCGCTCTAAGGAAGTTAATTCTTTTTCATCAGGTAAATAGCGTTCCAATACAACAAATTTAAAATCACCCGTTACATAATCTTTAAGTGAATGATACCTACTCATGATATTGACCTCTCTATTTCTTTCAAGCTCCTCTACTACTTTTCTGAATAGGATGTTGATACGTTGTTCCACCCTAAACCCGAGATAAAAGGTAATACGGTAAACATCATCTTCAACTAATTTTTCCACTGCGTACTCAGTAGTATAAGGTGTGTCAAGAACTTCTATATGAATGATCCAATAAATATCTGCTCTTTTGGGCTGTTTTTGAAATATGGAATAAACTATTTTTTTTTCAATTTTAGAAGCATCAGGGGCTGCACTCATGTATACAAGATTTGTAGCATATTTAGCAATTGTAGAGTCATTGCTTAGCTCTCGCATTTTTTTCAAAACAGGTTCAAAATCCTCAAATTCTGTAAGCTTATCTTTAATAAGCCGAGCTTTATACCAAATCCACATAATAAAAAATAATGCACCACTGATAAGTAAAGTGATCCAACCTCCCTCCGCGAATTTAAGCAGATTAGCTGCTAAAAAAGAAAGTTCAATGGATAAATAAACTATTAACAAAATGAAAGGAAAAAATAAATTCCGCCTTTTTATGTAAAGGTATTGTGCTAATAAAAGTGTAGTCATAAGCATGGTAAGTGTGATAGATAAACCGTAAGCAGCTTCCATATTTCCTGATTCTTTGAAATACAGTACCACAAAAATGCATCCCAACCATAACAACCAATTCATAGCGGGAATGTATATTTGCCCGCGCAGCTCTGTGGGATAGTTGACTCTCATTTTGGGCCACAAGTTCAGCTTCATAGCTTCACTGACCAACGTAAAAGTGCCACTGATTAAAGCTTGGCTAGCTATAATAGCCGCTGTGGTAGCAATGATAATTCCAAAAGGTAAAAAACTGCGGGGCATAATTTCATAAAAAGGATTACGATTATTGAGTAGGTGCCCTACTTCACCTTGATCTAATAGCCAAGCTCCTTGACCAAAATAATTGATAAGCAAACAAGTTTTGACAAATATCCAAGATACACGAATGTTTGCTCTTCCGCAATGTCCTAAATCGCTATACAAAGCTTCTGCACCTGTGGTACACAAAAACACAGCACCCAATAGCCAAAAACCACTAGGATAGTGAAACAAAAGATTGTAAGCATACTTAGGGTTGATAGCCCAAAAAATATCTAAGCGCTTACTTACTTGCACAAGTCCCAAAACAGCAAGCATGGAAAACCAAACTAACATTACAGGACCAAATGTTTTGCCTACTACATTCGTCCCAAATTGCTGAATAATAAATAAAGCAGTGATGATGCTTATCACAATCGGAACAGTAGGTATATCAGGATTGATTACTCTCAAGCCCTCAATGGCACTAGATACAGAGATGGAAGGAGTAATAATTCCGTCAGCTAGTAGCGCGCAAGCGCCGAGCATAGCAGGAAAAACTACCCATTGTTTTGATGCTTTGCGAACTAATGCATACAAGCTTAAAATACCTCCTTCGCCGTTGTTATCTGCGCGTAGAGTAAGAACTACATATTTGAGTGTAGTCTGTAAGGTTAATGTCCAAAAAATACAGCTAAGCGCCCCTAAAATCAGTTCTTTTTCAATCGGCTTATCTCCTACAATAGCTTTGAGAACGTACAAAGGACTTGTACCTATATCCCCGAATATTATACCCACAGTAACAAGCAGACCTACAAAAGATAGTCTTTTTATGTGGGTTGAGCGGGAAGATTCCATGCTTTTGCAAAAGTAGAGATTTTTAAGATACAAAATCAGAAAATTGTTTAGGCTAATTCAAAGTTATATTAGGTCTATTTTTGTTTTACAAAAATGCGATTGCAGGTAAGTTAAATTTTATTTTTTTGGGCGTGCCCTTGCCCACACTTCGCTTGCGCTTGTGTGGGCAAGGTCGGCGTGCTACGGGCTAC
>JANWVW010000141.1 GCA_025056095.1 Bacteroidia bacterium | reverse complement strand
TTAGCGTAGCCCGTAGCACGCCGACCTTGTGGGCATGAGCGCAAGCGAAACGCCCACAAGGGCACGCCCAAAAAAATCATCAGAAAAACAAAAAATATTCCTCAAATATAAGAAAATCAGAATTATTTTGAAAAGTATCGTTTAGCTTTTGAAAAAAACATACCTTTTGCCCCCTCTTGTCTATGCTTATGTACCTACCAAAACTAAAAACCCAGCCCACTTACTACCAACACAATTGATAATAGCTACAATTTTTACATTTTTTCTTTACCTCTAAACCATCCACACACTCAAAATCCCCGTTCTTGATACCTTTAAGAGTAATCTGTATAGCTTCTTCAACCATATCTTGATAGCCATTACCCAAATTTATTTCTACTTCGTTAGTATTACTATCCTCTTTTTGACCATTCTGTGATGCTTCCCTAAAAAAGTAAATTTTAGCTTGTTCAATTGGATAATTTTTCTTTTGCGCTAAGTAAGCATAAAAAGCAATTTGCCACCAATAGTCCCCTTTACCACCTACATTAAATGAAACAGGCAAAATATCTTCCTTATCTAACCTACCTGTTTTATAGTCAATCAAAGTGAACTTAGAGTTACTTTCAAAAAGCGTATCTATTATTCCGACCAAAGTAGTTTTGAGTCCTGCTTGGAATGAATAATATGGAATTTCTATTCTCTGTTCAGGTAGGATATTATTCATTTTTTCCCATTTTGGGCTGTAATACTCATAAAAACGCCCTAATTCCTTTTGACCTTGTTCCAAACGATCTTTATACTGCTGCGGAGTAAGCATGAATTTTTGTGAGTACAGGGATTCTGTAAAAAGGTCTAATAACAAAGATTTGGGGGGAATGTTTTGGGGTCTAAGCTGTTCAAGAAACGCTTTGCAAGCTGCATGGATAGCTGTCCCATACACCACTGCGTGATGCGGAGCTGTAGGTACACGTAGTATGTGTTGATAGTAAAATTTTCGCTTGCAATATCTATATGTGTTTAGATGAGATGCAGATAGAGTAAAAGACTTTTGGTAAATTTCTACAATATCCTGATTTACAGATAAATTAGGCTTAGGAAGCACAGCAGACTGAAATTTTTCCGCTATTTTCTTTAAAATGTCCTCTTCGGGAATACTTATCGTTCTTTTTTCTATTAACTCAGAATTTTGAGATAATAAACTGTACCATGGTAATTCTTCTTTTTGAGTTTTCTTTTTAGGTGTAGATTCGTTTTTTGAAAATACTATGTTAAGATATTTTTTTGCTCGGGTCATACCTACAAAAAATAAGCGCCGTTTTTCTTCTGTATCAGCTTGTTCATCTTTTATTTTGGATGCAAGTATTTTAGGCAAAACAAAACTTTGATGGGACTTAGATTCCCACGAACTTTTATCACACCTAATTAGATACACGTGCTCAAATTCTAAACCTTTCGCACTATGATAAGTAGAAAGAAAAACACCTTTTTCTTTACCCAGCCAATTAGACATTCTAATCGGTACATCAAAATCTTCATGTTCTTTGATATCTTCTATCCACTGTGAAAAATTTTTTTTGGGATATCGTTGCACCCATGTTTGAGTATATTCAAAAAAAGAGTCTAAAACTAATAGCAACTCTTCTTTATCAGGATGCTGTACAGCATAGCTTACAAAGCCCCCTTCATACACTATCGTTTGTAATACCTCCGTGATAGGTAAGCATATTGCTATCCATTTCCAACGTTTAATTTTTTGTCCTACTTCATAAAGTCTCTCGTAGTCATGTATGCCTATACTTTGTAATAGTTGAGGACTATCTAAATATTCTATCCATTGGGCTGAAGTTTGGTGTTCTGGATTGTTGTGCAAGTTTTTATGCTTAGTAAAGCAAAGTTTTTGAATATCTATCCAATCCAATTGCCACAGGGGATTCATCAAAATTCGAAAGAGCAAATCCTCTCGCACAGATAAACCTTTTGCAGCAGGATTGATGTAGTAGAGAATATCTAGCAAATGCTTTATTAAATAGTGTTCAAGTATGTTAACATCTCTACGAATTTGATACGGAATGCTTAAGGCTTTGAGCATATTTGCAATAGATTTCAAGTTATCATTCTTGGGTGCTAAAACGGCTATTTCGGACAAAGGTAGCTGTGGTTGCTTTTTTTGTATTTCCTGAATCTCATGGACAATAAAAGCATCTTCTAAACGAGTATCTTGTACAGTTATTAAAGTGGGCTTGATATCAATAGTTTGACCTTTAGCTAAAAGGCGTTTTTTATCTTTTTTAATATCGTTCAATATGGCTTCAATTTTTGGGTCCTGCGCGCTTCTACCATGATAGGACAGTCTTTCTTTATTTTCTTCCAAAATCGTATAGGCGGCATCAAGAATACTTTGCGTGCTTCTGTAATTATCTTGCAGCACTATAATTTGTAGGCTATTTTTATACCTTTCAATAAAGTCCATCATATTTTTTAAGTTGGCACCTTGGAAACGAAAAATAGATTGATCTTCATCGCCAACTACAAAAATGTTAGATTGATCGCCCCAAAAAGCTGTAAGATAATTGAGTATTTTTTGCTGCGAACCGCTTGTGTCTTGGTATTCATCAACTAAAATGTACATAAATTGCTCTTGACAGTCAGATAGAAAGTCAGGGTTTTCTTCAAAAGCTTTCAAAACCTCGTTAATCATGTCATCAAAAGTATATAAGTTATTTTCTTTCAGTAGTTGATGGTAGTCAATAATACATTCTGCGGCTTTATATGTATTTTCTAACTTTTGGCAGTATTCTTGGTATTTTCTTTCATTTAAGTCTCCTTTCTTGTAGCCATTTGTATTCTGTGTGTATAAGAATTCCTCACTATATTTAGCTTGTTCTTTTTCTTTGTCTATGGCTTTTCTTAATTCTTCAAGCGAAATACTTTCTTTTATCAGAGTATCCAACAGGTTGCTGAGTCTTTTAAGATGAGCATAAGGATTATTAGGACTTTTGACAGGATGATTATACGGCTGTTTATCAATAATTTGACGAAGAATTTTAATTTTTGTCAGTTCATCTAACACAGTTTTATGCTCAAAATCAGGGAATATTTCTGGATTATTGAGAATAAGCTCGTTACAAAAAGAATGAAAAGTAGCAATTTTAACTTTTTCAGCTTCTGCGCCAATCAAATATCTTAGTCGCATTCGCATGGCTATGCTAGCTGCATCGGTATAGGTAAGGCAAAGTATATTTTGAGGGTCTACACAAGCCTTTCGTAAAATATTGCCAATACGCATAGATAACACTTGTGTTTTACCTGTACCTGGTCCTGCTATTACCATTACAGGACCTTCTATAGCTTCTACAGCTTTTTTTTGTCTTTGATTTAATTTTTTATACTCCTCTTCAAATTTGTGTGTGTTCATATCTACAAAGTTATATTTTTTTGCTGATTATTGCAAAATTCTATTTTTTTGTATGATCTTTTAGTCAGTCCTGACTTGAAAAGCACGCTTGAGTTAGTTTTAGTTTTTGACCTTATCAGGATAACTGTTGGATATAACTCTTTTATCTACAACAAGTTCTACAACTTTTTTATCTTTTTAAGAAAAGATTCTTGACATCTATTGAAAATAGGGCTATATTTGCAATCTACTTATTTAAGCGGAAGTAGCTCAGTTGGTAGAGCATCACCTTGCCAAGGTGAATGTCGCGGGTTCGAATCCCGTCTTCCGCTCTACGAAAGCCGTGGTGGCGGAATAGGTAGACGCGCAGGACTTAAAATCCTGTCTGTAGAAATACGGGTGCGGGTTCGAGTCCCGCCTACGGCACACTTGCGGAAGTAGCTCAGTTGGTAGAGCATCACCTTGCCAAGGTGAATGTCGCGGGTTCGAATCCCGTCTTCCGCTCAACAAAAACCGCAGCAAAATAAACATACACGCAAAACCTAAAATCTTATTTGTATAAGCCTAATATGCAGACTTGAACACTGCTTACAGTGCACTTGCGGAAGTAGCTCAGTCGGTAGAGCATCACCTTCCCAAGGTGAACGTCGCGGGTTCGAATCCCGTCTTCCGCTCAAAAGCATCAGATTGCCAAGTAAATGGGTTGTATTTTCTTTATATTAGCATTTCCCCCAACTATGACTGTAAGTGCTGACTTTCAATAAGACAGAAATTAAAGATAAAAATAGCTGTAAAAAAGCCCGAAAGCTAATATCAAAAATTCCAAAGTGGATAAAAAATTGATTTTTTTAACCCAAACGAAACATATATTTTTTCAAAAGTTGAACACTTTTACTTAAAAAAATTATGTAGACTTGGGCAGTATCTTCAGTTTTCTTCGGCAAAAAATAATTTTGCTTTTATCAAATGCACCCCTATATCCTATGCTTCGCTCTCAAAAAACACGTTTTAGTGTGTTTTATGGAGAGTTTGAGCTTGTAAGTGCTTGTACTTCAAGCTCAAACAAGGTAAAGACATAATGGTACAGGTCCTCTGCGTGAGGGGCATGAAGCATGCCCGCAAGGGCAGTGCGTAGCGTTAGCGAAGCACCGAAGCGAAGCGCAGTGCGGAATGCCCCGACCCTTGCGTCAGCAAGGGGCACGCCCAAAAATAAAATTATTATTTTTTAGACCGAATACAAATCACTAGCAGCAAACTTGAAATTTGTAATTTATTGAGTCCATTTTATAGAATTCTTAAATACAAAAAATTGATTTTGAGTATTTTACGATACGTATATTATACAAATTGTGTAGTTATCTATTATACTTACATATTACATTGGAACTACTTAACTTACTTTATTGTTATAAAAGGCACTTAACTAAAACCTTTGCTGTATATGATAACTCAAAAGATAAAAAAATCACTAAAAAATGCAATAGCATCGTCAATAGAGCTTGAAAGCTCTATTCCTGTAGCAGAGCAGAGAAGAATACTATTTACCCAAAGAATGGCTTACTTCATTTGTGCCACAATGCTTATTTATATTCCTTTGGGTATCTATAGCGGAAGAGACATACTGCTCTACAGCTTAATTTTTAGCTTTCTTTTTTTTGTAGGAATTATCATACTCATCCACAGAAGAAAGTTTCTCTTAGGAAAGATACTGCTATGCACAGAACCAGTAATTCATCTCATACTAATAGAGCTTACACAAGGCGGACGACTTCACTTATTCAATATCGTATTTATCGCTACTCCTTTCATTTTATTTAATTTTAAGAATGAAAAAATATATCCTATTCTTTTGGGCATAGTGAATACTTTATCCGTAGTGATATGTGAGTTTGTTATTCGTTATCCTGAATATAACCCGTTTGTAAAAAATCCTGTACCTTGGGAACTTGAATACGCTAACTGGATATTTGCATGTTTGATTAACTTATCTTTGGTTTCATTACTTGCATTGACTAATAGCCAAAATGAAGACAAAATAATCGAATCTCTTCACGAAACTAAGAAACTTAACCAGGAAATTGCATCACGCGAGGAGGAACTAAAACAGAATTTAGAGGAGTTACAGGCTATGCAGGAGTCTTTGGTTAGGGAGAAAGAAAGCACAGCCTACAAGAGTGCATTGTTTAGTGTAGCAGCCAAAGCCAATGAGCAGTTATTAACCCAAAAAAATCCATCGGAAGTAATACAGTTTATTTTACGTACAGTAGGTCAGACATTAGGTTTAGAAAGAGGTTATTATTTTGAAAGAGATAGTTTTGAAGAGAGCGAGGTAGCCACGGTTAGTCAGAAAATAGAATGGGTTGTAAGTCCAGAATTTTCTGCGGTTGATAATCCAGCGATGTATCAGGTGCCTATCAGCGTGTTTAGTGATTTTTACACTGTTATTGCTAAAAATCAAATTTACCATGCTGTTGTCAATGACTTACCTTCGGGAGAGTTTAAGGATATTCTTGTTTCAATGGGCATAAAGGCGTTGATAGTTGCACCTGTTTTTGTCCAGGAACGCTTTCACGGTTTTGTTGGATGGAATCTCTATACTCGGGATAAAGTATTTAGCATTGATGAGGTCAATATAGTATATTCGCTATCTTACTCACTTTCAGTAGCTTTACAGAATATTCAAAACGAATTACAAATTCAACAAAAGAACCAAGAGTTGATAGCAAGAGAGGAAGAGCTAAAACAAAATTTAGAAGAGTTGCAAGCTACTCAAGAACAGATGCGTTTAGCTCAAGCTGAAGCAGAACGTAACGCTACCAATGCCCAGAGAATTTTTGAAGCCGCTCCTGTGGGTCTGTTTATTAGCAAGGTAAGTAATAGGACAATTATCCAAGCTAACCAAGCTATGGCTAAACTACTCAAAATACCTGTCTATGAAATTATAGGGCGAAGCACTGTTAGTTTTTACGCCTCAGAGGAGCAAGCTAAGTCAGTTTTTGCCGAAATAATTGAAAAAGGTAAGTTTGAAGACAAAGAAATTGACTTAAAATTAGATGATGGTAGTATCATTACGGCACTAGCATCGGGACAAGTAATGACATTAAACAATGAAAAAGTGATTATAGCAGGGCTAAACGATATTACTGCTTTGAAGAAAGCCCAAGCAGAGCTAAAGGATTTAGCAGCCAATTTAGCCAAAAAGGTAGAAGAGCAGACCGAAGAAATTAAACGCTCCTTTGCACAAATGGTACAAAATGAAAAAATGGCTGCTTTGGGACAACTAGTAGCAGGCGTAGCCCATGAAATTAACACTCCTATTGGCGCTATCAAAGCATCTGCGGAAAACATGGAGGAAAGTTTACCTCGCTTGATTCATCAGGCTTTACATACAGATGCTCCTATTGATCTTAAAGAAATACTAGAAAAGTCTATTTCCGAATTACTAACTCAAAGAGTTGCACTCACTTCTCGTGAGGAGCGAGCGCATAGAAAACGGATTATAGAAATTTTAGAGCAACATAACATTCAGAATGCATCAGACATTGCTTTTGCATTGGTTCAAGTAGGATTAGTTCAAAACGTAGAAAGTCTTATTCCTATCTTTTATCAAGAAAACTATCAAGAGATATTAGACTTACTTTTTCGCATTGGAAGGTTGAAAGTTAATATAGATACGATTTTGTTAGCTACCAACAAGACAAAGAAAATTGTATCTGCACTTAAAACTTACACGCATAGACAAGCCGAGGAAACACTTACACCCACGAATATCAATGAAAGTCTAGAAACTGTTTTGATTTTGTACCATAACCAAATGAAGCACGGCGTAGAGGTGATTACAGATTTTGCT
>JANWVW010000140.1 GCA_025056095.1 Bacteroidia bacterium | reverse complement strand
GAAGGGTGGGCGTTAGCCCAGTGCGGAGCGAAGCGTAGCACCGAAGCGTTAGCGTAGCCCGTAGCACGCCGACCTTGCCCACACCAGCGCAAGCGAAGTGTGGGCAAGGGCACGCCCAAAAAAATAATCTATCTCATTCTTAATTTTAGCTAAACCGTGATGCTTACTATTCTTTGGGCAAAATTAGTCCATGAAAATTTTTGCTGAAAATCAGCAGATAAAATGAACTCTTCCATAGCCGTATATGGCATCGCAAAAAAATCATCAAGGCATTTGGCTAAAAGAGAAGAAGTTTGTGCAATATCAACTGTGCCAGCTTTGGTGTAAATTACAGGACAAACAAGACCTGTTTTTTGGTCAAGAACAATCTCACTTAATCCGCCTACATCTGTAACTATCATGGGCTTACCAAAAAAATATGCTACTTGGCTTACACCACTTTGAGTAGCAGAAAGATAAGGCTGCACTACAACATCACAAGCCGAAAAATATACATGGACTTTATTTTCGGGAATAAAATTTGCGTGTAGGTAAATTTTGTCATGCAAACGCAGCTGGTCTATTCTGTCAAGGTAATACTTTTGATTGCCGTAAAACTCCCCTGCAATTACTAACTTTACTTGCTGTTTTACCTTAGGCAGCGCTTCTAGTAACAAGTCTAAACCTTTATACTTGCGAATAAAGCCAAAAAAAAGCAGAATTTTTTCGTGTGCGGGAATGTTCAACTCTTGGCGTGCTTTAAGTTGGTCTATTCGGGGGTGATAAATGTTGTAAATAGGATGGGGCAAGCAAATGGCAGGTTTATCTGTGAATTTGCGTAGGTCGTTCATTACTTGTTTAGACATTACTACAAAGCTATCGCAATGTTGGACAAAATACCGTATCAAAAGGTGGTCAAAAGGGCGCTTTTCATGAGGAATGACATTATCACATAAACCTATTACGTGGCACTTTGTACGTTTGCGTACAGCTTTGAGTATTGTACCTAAGGCAGGGGCGAGAAAAGGTATCCAAAAGCGAGCAATAATTAGATCGGGTTTTATTTCTTGGGCTATCCACTTTGCTGTTTTTAGCCAATTTAAGGGATAAATGCTGTTAATTTTTGAATGTATTTGCAGATTATTAGGAGGGGCACTGTTTGTATATTGTGTTTTACCTGGAAACAAAATACTTGGATACTGTAAGCTAAAAGATATAATACTGACTACATGATTTTGTTGCTGGAGTTCTTTTGCTAAGGCATGATTAAAATCGGCTATACCACCACGCAAAGGATGCGCAGGTCCAATAATGACAATCTTCATTAGTAAGTATCAAGACTTCTTTTTAACCACACAATCTACTAAATCACCCACATTTTTGAAACTGGCAATCTCTGCAGAAGTGAAACGAATGCCAAAGTGCTTTTCTATGGCTACAATGATGTCAATATGAGAAAGAGAATCCCAACCTTCCACTTGATTGGCAGTAGTTTCACGTGTGAGTACGATATTTTCATTTTCTAAAACTTCCTGAAAAATAGGGTGTATGGCTTTCAACACTTCTTCTGCGGTCATATTTGCAAAGTAAGCTAAAAACAATGTATTGAGCAAGGTATTTTAGCTTGATTTGTGTATTGAGTTAAGTTAGTGGGCATATAAGAGTTCGCAAGTATTATTAACTACACGATGGCAGCGCAGCTTACCTGCAAAAGCACTGGGTTTATAGATAGATTTACCTAAAAGCATTCTTGCACACTCTTGAATACCTTCGGTCATAGAAGGGTGCGGGTGAGTAAGTTCTGCAAGTTCGGCTATGCTTTTGCCAAGATGAATAAGTAGAGAAACTGCTTGTATGCTACTAGAAGCGTGTTGTCCCATAGCTCGCATGCCTAGTATTTTCATTTCATCATCATCTGTAACGATAACTTTGAAAAATCCTTGTAGTTTGCGCATTGCAACAGCTCTATTTATCAAACTGTAATCCATGCGAGCTACTCTGTAAGGAATTCCCTTTTGCTGCAAGGTTTGTTCGTTTACGCCTACGGAAGCAACTTCGGGATTGAGAAACATGATAGCGGATATATTTTCATAAATGAGAGGTTTAGGGTTGCTGTACATTTTCTCTACGGCGTGCCTACCTTCAATTTCAGCTACATTGACAAGGGCAATATCAGCAGTAGTATCTCCCACAGCATAAATGTTAGGAATATTTGTTCGAGTATCATCATCTTCAATAGCACCTTTTTCGTTCAATCGTATGCCTATTTTTTCTATTCCTAGACCTTCAAAATTAGGTACTCTTCCCACAGAAATAAGGGCTTTTTCTACTCTGTGGACTTCTTCTCTGCCATCATCATAAGTTAGTACGTACTCTACTTCATTTTCTACTCTGCGCATGGATTTGAGTTTTGCACCCCTGTGGATTGTAACCCCATTTGCTTCTAAGTTAGCTGCTACTACTGCGGCAATGTCTTCATCTTCAAAGGGCAGAATGCGTGGTGCCCTGTCTATTAGAAATACTTTAGTCTGACCAAAGTTAGAGAAAATTGTAGCGAATTCGCATCCTATAACTCCTGCTCCCAAAATTACTAAGCTTTTGGGAAAATGGTCAAAAGTATCAATTGCATCACTGGTAACAATCACTTCTTCATCTATGGGAATATCAGGCAGTTTGCGGGGTTTACTTCCTGTGGCAATAACTATATTTTCAGCAAAGATTATTTCTTCTCCCCCTTCTGCTTTACGAATGTGAATAGTATTATGAGTAACAAACGAAGCGAAGCCTTTCACAAACCGAAGGCTGCCCTGTGAAGCATGTTTTTGTAAAAATTCTACTTGTTGTATGAGTTGTTCTCGTTTTTCCCGAACGGCTTGTTGTACAATCTGTACGATTTCTTGATAAGATAAAGTCATACCTTGAGTATGAAAGCCTCTATCTTGGCGCTTAGCGTTAATTACATCTTCCGAAAGTTCCCAAAAAGTTTTAGAAGATAAAGCGCCGTGGTGCAGCCCTGCTCCGCCAAGCTCATTTTTTTCTATTAAAATAACTTTTTTACCAAAATCTAGTCCTCGCATAGCCGCAGCATAGCCCGCAGGACCTCCACCTATCACACAAATATCGTATTTTTCCATAGGTCAAAGATAGGTATTTAACTTTTATACTGCAAAAACGAATTTATTTATCCAACACACATAAACGTTTAATTCCGACAATTTTCTCCTTTAATCCTTTAAATTAGAAAAGGCTTTTTCTTTCGGACAAATGCTTATTTCTATTCAATAATATCTACACAACTTCGATGGTCCCTTATTAACGCCGTAAAGGTTTGAGAAGGTATGCAGTGAGAATAATTTATACAAAGATTGAATTTTATTTTTGGGCGTATCTTACCCGCGTTTTGCTGCAATCATGCAGACAAGGTCGGCGGGTTGCAGGCTGCGTGTGGAATGCCGCAATTCGGGCGTTAGCGAGGGGCACGCCCAAAACAAAAAATTAAACTATGTTCATGTACTTAAAAATGAAACTGTACCACTTGAATTAGTTTATCATTTGTTTTGCTTTTGGCATCACCTCTAGTGCTTTTTGAATCACTTCATCATGCTGCGCAGCTACGTAAGAACGCCCCTCTCTGCCAAACAATCTATATGCAATCAGCTCTTTGAGTGTTTCTTTGAAACGGTTTTGAGCTTTTTTAAATCCTTCGGGATTGTACTTAACGTTCATTTTAGTCGCCATTGCCACTACTTCATCTAACATTTCTTTGGTTACTTCAAATTTTTTATCATAAGTTTTGACATCGGGGTATTTTAGTTTTAGGTCAGGGTGTTTTTCTGTGTATTGAACTGAAAAATCGGTAAAAACTCCACTAAGGTACATTTCCTGCGCATACAAGCTAAACCAGGCTGTGTCAGGTTCTACGTAATAGTCAGGTAAGATTCCTCCACCGCCGTACACAATTCTACCTTTCAAGGTTCTGTATTTAAGCGAATCAGGGATTTTTTCAGGTTTAGAGAAGTCAATAATTTTTTCTTTTAGGCGTTCGCTGCCTTTGTAAGGAGTTTGGATAGATCTGCCGGAAGGAGTGTAATATCGGGCTACGGTCAATCGCATAGCAGAGCCATCAGAAAGCATTTTTTCACTTTGTACTAAGCCTTTTCCGTGAGTTCTGCGTCCTACAATTAGTCCTCTGTCTAAATCCTGTACTGCACCTGAGAATATTTCAGAAGCTGAAGCTGAACCTTCATCTACTAGTACAACAATCGGTTTATTCTCAAACAATCCTCCTGCGGTTGACCTATATTCTTTTCTGCCATCTGCACGACCTTTGGTATAAACAATCAATTTATTAGCGTCAATAAATTCGTCTATCATATCCACGGCTTGCCCTAAATATCCGCCTGGATTGCTGCGTAAGTCAATAATCAAATTTTGACAATTGAGGGATTGTAATTTTTTGATAGCATTGACCATTTCTTGGTGAGTATCCGCCGAAAAACGAGTAATATGCATGTAACCTGTTTGTTCGTTGAGCATATAGCTTACCTCAACACTATTGAGGGGAATTCGAGCACGAGTAATGGTAAATTCTAACAGTTCTTTTACTCCCCTGCGTTTAATGGTAACCTTAACTTTTGTGCCTCTGGGTCCTCTCAATGCTTTGAATACCATTTCATTCTTAATTCCAATACCTGCAAAATTTTTGTCATCTACTTTTATTATTCTATCGCCTGGTTTGATTCCTACTTCTTCGCTTGGTCCTCCAACAATGGGCGCTACTACAAAAACAGTATCTTCAATAATGTTGAACTCTACTCCTATGCCATCAAAGCTACCTTGTAGATCTTCTTGTTTAGCTTGCACTTCTTTGGCAGGAATGTAGATAGAATAAGGATCCAAAGGCTTAAGCATACCTACAATTGCATTGTCTAATACTGCTTCTTCATCTACGGGATCTACATAGTAATACCGAATGTAATTATACACTTCTTGTAGCTTATTTATGCCCTTTACATGCTTTGTGTGCTTAGGATTTTGCATTTTATAGCCCACTAACATCCCTAGCGTAACAAATATAGCAGCTAATAAGGCTATTTTCGCACTTTTGGATTTCATCTTTGAAACAATTGGTAAAGGTACAAACTTTTTAGAAAAACTTGTAATTTGGCACGCAAATTTACTATATATGGCTACAAATAGAACATTAAGTATTATCAAGCCCGATGCCGTAAGTGCAGGGAACGCAGGTAAAATTATAGATGAGATTTTACAAGCAGGCTTCAAAATTGTGGCTATGAAGCTGGTTCGCCTTTCTACCGAGCAAGCAGCTAAATTCTACGAAGTACACAAAGAACGACCTTTCTACAAAGATTTAGTCAATTTCATGTCCTCAGGACCTATTATTCCGATGATACTGGAAAAAGAAAACGCGGTAGCAGACTTTCGCAAACTCATCGGCGCAACTAATCCTGCCCAAGCAGAAGAAGGAACTATTCGTAAAAAGTATGCTACAAATGTAGAAAGAAATGCCATTCACGGTTCGGATTCAGATGAAAATGCCCTAATAGAAAGCCGATTTTTCTTTGCTAGTATAGAAGAGATTTAGAAGAACATTTAACGCCGTAAAAATGAAAATTCAAAAAGCAAGGTAAAATAGTACACCTTGCTCTGTTGGCATTTTGAAAAAAAAGAAACTTTATTTAATTTAGTAGCGTATTAGTATATTGCTATGGAGATATTTACTATTGTTACCCTGTTGATATCAGGGCTTGTCTTAATTATGCTAGAAATATTAGTTTTGCCCGGTAAAGTTTTTTTTGGCACTATTGGTGCGCTTCTAATGTTAGCGGGCATAGGAATTACTTTTGCTGAATTCTCTGCCTGGGCAGGTCTAGGCGTGTTAGTAGGTTCTATTGTAACTGTTATTGTCGGTATTAGTGCTGCCTACAAATATGGGTGGTTAGACAAATTTATTGAGAAGGAACAGTTGCAAGGTAAAATTATTAACCAAGAACTTTTGAGTCTAAACTTACAGGTCGGAAGTGAAGGTAGAACAAAATCTCCTCTGCGCCCCACAGGTTTAGCAGAATTCAATGGCAAAGAAATTCACGTTGAAAGCTCAGGAATGTACATAGAACCGAACACGCCTATACAAGTTGTGTCTATTGAAGAAAATAAAGTAATTGTCAAACCTATAAATAAACTAAAATAGTTCAAGTAGTACTTTTACCGCATACTCAAACAGCTAAAAGCAATCTCACGAATACTTGACAAAATAAGCAATTGCCCTATTGATATAATCGCTGTTTTCTATCATTATGCTATGCCCTATCTTGGGAAAGAGAGTAAGTTGAGCTTTTTGCATTTTTTCAGCTCCTGTTTTCATAATTTCAGTCAAAGACTGGTCGTGAATAAAAGGATTTGGAATTAAGTTATCTTTTTGACCTGCGAATATTTGAGTAGGAGTACAAATAAATGGCAAAATATCATACACAGGTTCATAAAGCATATTTCGCATAAAGTCAGCAATTTGGGTTGCGTAAGTTGGAATTTGTGTAAAATATTCTTGATGCAATTCATGAAACCATTCCCATTCAAATTTCCATTGATAAAAGTGGTAGGTAAGGCTCAATATTCGGTTAGTAAAAGCGATAAGTGCAAATTCAGGCGTAAGCTTTGGGGCTAAGTAGTTAATCTCTTTTTGGGAAAAGTATTCAAATCCTGCGGGGGCAAGCAAATGCAAACTTTTTACTTTATCAGGATATTGATAGGCTATCAAAATAGCGATTTGAGCTCCCATAGAATGCCCAACGATATGACAATTAGATAAACTAAGACTTTGCATAAAAGCACAAATTTTTGTTGCTAAATAAGACAAGCTATTTTTTTGAGGTGCTGTTTTCTCATCTACGCCATGTAAGTCTACGGCAACAACCCTAAATCCCTGACTATCCCAAAAAGGAATGTTGTATCGCCAAAAAGAGCTATCTGCTGCCAGTCCATGCAAAAGCAGCAATGTTTCTTTATTTGGCTTTTCGTTGTCCCAATAGCTAATAGTTTGATTTTGGACGGTTCTTCTCTTGCGAATATGCACATAATTTTGGCACATAACAGAAAGTAAGTTTGCAAGTATAGAAAAAACAACTCAAACTTTTATACATTCGTACTTCAATGACTTATTTTGTTTCACCTAAAAAGATTTCCTAAAAATTAAATCTTAACTTTTTGGGCGTGCCCTTGCCCACACTTCGCTTGCGCTTGTGTGGGCAAGGTCGGCGTGCTTCGGGCTACGCTCACGC
>JANWVW010000139.1 GCA_025056095.1 Bacteroidia bacterium | reverse complement strand
GCTAATTTTTGTTGGTATGCTACTGCGGTAGGTATAATTTGGTTAAGTACTAATTCGCCAAGTACGCGGGACTCTATTTGTATCTTTTTGGTATAACGCTCTAAAAAAACTTCATAATGAGCTTCTAACTCTTTTGGAGAAAGTACATGAGTTTCTTCAAACAGCTTTCTACTTTTTTCGCTAATGTAGGCTTTTAGCGCATGAGGTGTAGTTTTTACATGGAACAGCCCTCGCCTTTCGGCTTCTTCCACCCATTCTTGACTGTATCCATTTCCTTCAAATAAAATGGGCTGTGCTGTACGGATATATTCTTTAAGCACAGTGATAATGGCTTCATCTTTTTTCATACCGTTTTGAATGTGAGCATCTACTTCTTTTTTGAACTGCGCTAATTGATGAGCCACAATAGTATTGAGAATAGTGATGGCAGCGCTGCAATTCGCACTAGCCCCTACTGCCCTGAACTCAAATTTATTTCCTGTAAAAGCAAAAGGTGAAGTACGATTGCGGTCTGTGTTATCTATTAAAATTTCAGGAATTTTTTTGAGTTTAAGGTCTATTTCTTGTTTGAGGGATTCTGTACCTTCTTTACCTTCTACAATTTCATTGAGAATTTGGGTCAGTTGCGAACCAATAAAAACAGATATAATAGCAGGGGGCGCTTCATTTGCACCTAACCGATAGTCATTTTCTGCGGAAGCTATACTTGCCCGTAAAAGTGCGTTGTGTTCATAAACAGCCTTAATAGTATTGACAAAAAAAGTCAAAAAAGCTAAGTTTTCTTTGGGGTTTTTTCCAGGGGAGAGCAAATTTTTTCCTGTATCTGTGGTCATTGACCAATTGCTATGCTTACCTGAACCGTTAATTTTAGCAAAAGGTTTTTCGTGAAAAATGACATGAAAGTCATGTTTATCGGCTATGCGTTTCATCAGTTCCATTAAAATTTGATTGTGGTTAATGGCTAGGTTGGCTTCCTCAAAGGTAGGAGCGCATTCAAATTGTGAGGGGGCAACTTCATTATGGCGAGTTTTGAGGGGTATTCCGAGTTTAAGGGCTTCCTGTTCTACTTCTACCATATATGCAAATACGCGCGCAGGGATAGAACCAAAATAATGGTCTTCTAATTGTTGTCCGCGACTGGGTTCGCGCCCTACTAAGGTTCTACCGCACATCATCAAATCAGGGCGAGCATAATAAAAAGCTTTATCAATCAAAAAGTATTCTTGTTCAATGCCAAGCGTAGCCGTTACCTTTTTGGCATCTTTGTCAAAGTAGTGGTATACAGCTAACGCATTAGTTTCTAGCAAGTGTAAAGAACGCAAGAAAGGGGTTTTGTAGTCTAAAGCTTCACCTGTGTAAGAGATGAAAATAGTAGGGATACACAAAGTTTTACCTGCACCATCACCGTTTTCTACGATAAAAGCAGGGGAAGAGGGGTCCCAAGCTGTGTAACCTCGGGCTTCAAACGTATTGCGGATACCTCCACTTGGAAAGCTAGATGCATCGGGTTCTTGTTGAATCAGCTCGCTACCTTTGAATTCGTGTATAGGTTTTCCTTCTTCTATTTTTAAGAAGGACTCATGTTTTTCAGCTGTGCTGCCTGTCAAAGGTTGAAACCAATGTGCGTAGTGTGTAACTCCTTTGCTAATAGCCCATTCTTTCATTCCTTTGGCAATTTCATCAGCGAATTTTCGGTCTATTTTTGTACCGTGCAGAATAGCATCTGTAATGTGCTTGATAACTTTGTGGCTTAAATATTGGCGCATAGCTTCTTCATTGAATACATACTCACCAAATTTTTCTGTTCCATTGGTTGAAATGGGCTTAGGTTTTCTTTCGTTTACTTTGGTCAAAGCTTGAAAACGGAGTGTATTCATGTTGCAAAAATAGCTGTATTTTAATAAGTGTATTTACTTTTAACGAAAAAGAATTACGTTTTTAATTTTTTGGGCGTGTCCTTGTGGGCGTTTCGCTTGCGCTCATGCCCACAAGGTCGGCGTGCTACGGGCTACGCTATCGCTTCGGTGCTGCGCTACGCTTCGCACTGGGCTAACGCCCACCCTTCGCATGCCTCACGCAAGGGATCTCTGAAAAATCCATTTCTATGTAATTTATGCAAAGTTTTAGCTTGTAAGTACTTGTACTTCAAACTCAAACAAGGTAAAGACATAATGGCACAGGTCATCTGCGTGAGGGGCATGGAGCATGCCGTTAGGCAGTACGAAGCGTTAGCGAAGTACCGAAGCGAAGCGTAGTGCGGAATGCCCCGACCCTTGCGCAGCAAGGGGCACGCCCAAAAAACCTTAGTGTGCGTAAAAATTAGGATAGAGCAAGCTCAACTCTTCCGTAGCTTTATTTGGGTTTTTAATCAGATTTTGCCTGAAATTTTGAAAGTTTTGTAACATATCCCACTGACCTTTTTGTAAATAATACTGTATCCACAAACGCTCTTCGGTTTTGTTAAAAAAGTCTTCATTGAGCTGGACAATGTAGTAAAAATAATTTTGATTTTTAAGGTATTGAAGTATGCTTTGCTGCAAAAAACGATAATCTCCCTGCTCTAACTCTTGTACAGAAATAGCCACAATTTCCCTATCAGGCAAAATACCTCTAACATCCCTCCAAATAATAATAATATGCGTGGGATTAAACTCAACCTTGCCATTAGATAATGCAATACTTCCCAATATATCCGCACAAGCTAAATAATTTGCATAAGGCGCAGGGTGAAAATACTGCAAATAAGACATAGTATAGTTGTACTTTTTAACGGCTAAGGTTTCCATTTGTCCGTAGTTCCAAGGGTAATAGTAGAAGTACTCTTTTCCTGGGGTTTCTTCTATTTCAGGACAAAGAGTTTTGTGAAGTGATTTAAGACTATCTAAGGGGATTAAACCTTGCAAGCTATCAGGCGAATAGAGTTTGATTTTACCTTTGAATATATCGGTAATAAGCTCTTTCATAAAAATTTGAAAAAAAGCTTGATTTTTTTCAGCAACACTGTTTTGTATGTTAAGGTTTTCTAACTTGTCTTGATTGAGCACAGTAGAGATTATCCGTATTCGGTAGGGATTTTTGGTTTGGATTTTTATAGTAGGTATATACGCTGCAGCCATTTTTTGAGTATTTTTGTAATAGTTGTTCAGGACAATCAAAGAGTCCTTTGATGATACTTTTTTGTTTTTACGTTGTATGCTCAATACAGTGAAATTAAAAGCCCTGCTTTTGAGAATAGTTTTTACATCGTGTTCTATGATTCCCTCACAAGATCGCTGGATAGACAAAAGGTGATAAGGTACTTTTGGATGATTAGGATTGAAATACACATATTGGGATTTTACTTCTCCTAAGGGGTCTTGAGTTTCTATACGAGCAACTTGTTGCAAGATTTTTAGCTTTTTACTAGTAATATACCACTTTTCGCATAAATGCATGGAAAAAAAAGCATATCTGTGATGACTGTAATTGAAGTAAAATAGTGTTCCCTTCAAAGTTTCAGTGGTGAAAGGAATAGTAAGCTGGGCATCTAAATACAATGGAAGCTCACCTTTTTGCTGTAAACTTACCAATTCATTGAGAAAACCATTTGATACTTTAATCGTGTAAGGATAAATATTTCCACCTTGATACGCGTTTTTTTCAGTGCTAAGAATTAAATCGTATTCCTGCGTAAAGGATACAATATGAAATAAAAGGTAAAAAACAATCACAAATGTGCGCATATTTGAGCATGCGCTGCAAAGTTAATTAAAAAGAAAAAGTTTTGTAAAAGCAGCAGTCCAACCTTCTTATTTTGCCGTGCGTATAGTTGCTGGCTTTTGCAGCGATCTGCCACTTTTTTGTAAGGCACATTTAATAGAGCATCATACTAGTTTGAATTGATAGCACAAATGTCTCACAGCATGCTTGGGAAGATAAAGAAAGCTTTTTTAGTGTGTACCGTTTAACAAACAAGTTATCACAAAGAGATACTTGTGCCATTTTTATGAAATAATCAGCATTGCGTCGCCGTAGGCTAAGAATCTGTACTTTTCTTTGAGGGCTATTTGATAGGCTTCTGTGATGAGTTCATAATCTCCGAAAGCGCAAGTCATCATGTACATAGTAGAGCAGCTGTCATGAAAGTTAGTAAAAAATGCGTTACAGATTCTAAATTCATAAGGCGGGAAGAAAAAACGGTTTGTCCAACCATTTTCTACGGATTGCAAGTTGTAAGATGCTGATACAGAGGACTCAATAGCCCGCAAAGTAGAACATCCTACGGCACAAATTCGCTTTTTATTTTTTTTAGCATTATTTACAGTTTCAGCTACTTTCTCACTAATGTAATAATTTTCCGAATCCATTTTATGCTTTGTTAAGTCCTCTACCTCTACTTCGGCAAAACATCCTCTACCTAAATACAACGTAATAAATTCTTGCTTTACCCCTTGTAATTCAAGGCGTTTCATAATTTCTTTTGTAAAGTGCAGTCCTGCTGCAGGAGAGGCTACTGAACCTAGTGGCTCTTCTTTTGCAAAAACGGTTTGATAAGCTTCTCTGTCTAAGGGCTCTGCTTCACGCTTTTCAGTAATATAATCGGGTAGGGGCATTAGCCCTAGTCGGTCAATTTTGCTATAAAATTTCGCGTCATCGCTTTCGTTCAAGAAGCGGATAGTACGCCCACGCGAAGTAGTATTATCCACTACTTCTGCCACTAGTTCATTATTTCCAAAGTAAAGCTTATTTCCTACACGTATTTTACGCGCAGGATCTACCAAAACGTCCCATAAGCGATATTCTTTATTCAACTCTCTTAGCAAAAATACTTCAATTCGGGCTTGAGTTTTTTCTTTTGTACCGTATAACTTAGCTGGAAATACGCGCGTATTGTTATAGATAATAACATCCCCTTCACCAAAGTATTCTAATATGTCCCTGAATTGTCTGTGTTGTATTTCTTTAGTAGTACGGTTGACTACCATCATTCTCGACTTTCCTCTCTCCTCCAAGGGATAGTAAGCAATTTTACTTTTGGGAAGGTCAAAATAAAATTGAGATAATTTCATAGCAAAACTGACACAACAAATGTAACAGCAAATATAGCGCGTATTTTAACAGATAGCAAGTTTTGATAATTATATCGTTGAAAATCAATAAGTTTTTATCTTAAAAACTCTGTAAAAAATACTTTATTATCTACATATATTTTTACTTTGTTCAAAAGCAAAGCGCGGATAGAATTTTTGTGCATTTCTTTCAGATTGAAAAAAACACCATTTTAATTTACCTTTGCATAAAAGTATCGTAACACATTATATGAACTGATTGAGTATGAAATATATCGTTTCCTTTGAAGTTCCTAATAGGCATCTTCTACAAATAGAGCAAATCATTGAGGACATACAGCCAAATGAGGAGTACATAGATGTTTCCTTACCTGCTTTTAGGCCAGGTCGGTACGAGCTGCAAAACTTTGCCAAAAACTTAAAAATATTTATTGCCAAAAACGCAGAGGGGCAAAAAATACCTCACAAAAAAGTTGATAAGAATACTTGGAGAGTGTTTTGTAAAGGACTAAAAAAAGTGCACTTGTATTACGAATACTATGGGGCTACAATAGACGCAGGTTCTACTTTCTGCGGCTTTGAACAAGTATATATCAATCCCGCCAACTGTCTAATGTACAATTTACCACGATTATACCAACCTCATGAGCTGGTACTTAATTTAGGTAGTGAATATGACGTTGCCACGGGAATGAAAAGAATTAACAATCAAGCTTTTTATGCCGAAGATTATCATGAGTTAGCAGATAGTCCTCTTATTGCTAGTGAGACTTTGAAGCATAGAACATATACTTGTCAAGGTATCAAGTTTAATATTTGGATGCAAGGTCCTTGTGAAGTAGAGTGGAATAAACTTATCAGTGATATGGCAAAATTCACAGAGGCACAGATTCGTTTATTTGGCGATGCTCCTTTTAAGGAGTATCATTTTTTGTGTCAAATTATGCCCAATAAAGCTTATCATGGAGTAGAGCACCTCAACTCTACGGTCCTTATGATAGGTCCTGGGGCAGACCTGATGGATGACCAATATGATGAATTTATGGGCTTAGCTTCTCATGAGCTGTTCCATGCTTGGAATGTAAAAACTATTCGCCCGATTGAAATGATGCCATACGATTATAGCAAAGAAGCTTACTGTGAATCGCACTATATTACCGAAGGCGTAACCACTTATTACGGCGATTTAATGTTAGTTAAAAGTGGCGTTTGGACACCCGAAAGATACTTAATGGAACTCTCACAAAAATGCCATAAACATTTTACTAACTATGGTAGGTTTATCACGCCTCTTACTTTAGCCAGCTTTGATAGTTGGATTGAGGCATATAGCGATACTATACCGCATAAAAAAGTTTCTTTCTATACCAAAGGCTGTTTAGTCGCTTTGATGACAGACTTAGAGATTAGAAAAGCCACTAACCATGAAAAGAGTTTGGATACTGTCATGCGGCTGATGTATGAGCGTTTTGGCAAAACACAAAAAGGATATACACAGCAGGACTACAAGAACCTCTTAGAAGAAGTTTCAGGATTAGACTTTACACAATTTTTTGCCGATTACATAGAAGGAGTAACACCAATTTATGATAGACTAAATGAATTGCTCAATTTTGTAGGGTGTAAGTTAGTAGAATTGCCAGGTTTAGAGCTTTCTGAATATTACTACGGTTTTGTAGCCACAGGTAGTGAAAAGTCTGGTCGTTTAGTGGTCAAAACAATTTTACCTAACTCTCCTGCGGAAATTTCAGGCTTGGATATAGGAGATGAAATTTTGGCGGTAAATAACATTAAAATTGGGGGCAAGTTGAATAACTTAATCCGAAATCATACTAAGCATTTGAACTTGATAGTAGCCCGCGAAAGTAAAATTCTGAATATACAGTTACATGCTATTCCGAACACTTATTTTAATCCCGTAGTGCAAGTAGTGAAGATACCTTCGTACAATGATAGTAGCTTTGAAAAGTGGCTGGGCATGGTAGAATAGTGTGCGCAATTTTTGAAACAGGCAAGTAGTAGGGTAGGTTTCTCAAAGGTATTAGAAAATAGTTTTATTTTTTTGGGCGTGCCCTTGCCCACACTTCGCTTACGCTTGTGTGGGCAAGGTCGGCGTGCTACGGGCTACGCTCACGCTTCGGTGCTTCGCTGCGCTCCGCACTGGGCTAACGCCCACCCTCCGCATGCCTCACGCAAAAAATTTAATCCTCTCATTTTCAACACGTTCGTTTTT
>JANWVW010000138.1 GCA_025056095.1 Bacteroidia bacterium | reverse complement strand
AAGCGAAAAGGCAGGAATTTGGTTTTTAGGTTTTGGGGTGTTTTATTTTGTTGTGTGTTGAGTATCAATTGTGTATGAGGTTAAGATTTGTGTTGTTGTGTGTGTTTTTTCTGCGTGAGGCATGCGAAGGGCGTGCGTCAGCACGGTGCGTAGCGCAGCGAAGCACCGAAGCGAAAGCGTAGCCCGTAGCACGCCGACCTTGTGGGCATGAGCGCAAGCGAAATGCCCACAAGGGCACGCCCAAAAATTAAAATTTAACCTTCGCATAGCTACCTTTTGCAAGGCTTAACAATAAACAAAGAATCCGCTAGTTGCTCATATTTTTTTATTTTTGCCCTTATGAAAATAAACTTTGTGCATTTTACTTTATCAAATGGGCTTAGAGTGTATGTGCATGAAGATCATACTGTTAGCCGTGTAGCTATTAACCTTCTATACAACGTAGGTGCAAGAGATGAAGATCCTAATCATACAGGATTTGCACATTTGTTTGAGCATTTAATGTTTGGTGGTTCTAAAAATATCCCTTTTTACGATGAAGTTGCTGAACGCATAGGTGCAGAAAATAATGCTTTTACCGATAACGATATTACAAACTACTATCTTATCACGCCTTCCAATCAATTGGAAACGGCTTTTTGGTTAGAATCTGACCGAATGTATAGTTTAGATTTTTCGGAAAAAAGTCTTGCAGTACAAAGAAATGTAGTTTGTGAAGAGTTTAAACAGAGATACCTCAATCAACCGTACGGCGATGCATGGCTACGACTGCGCCCATTAGTGTATAAAAAGCATCCATATCAATGGGCAACTATTGGTAAAGAACTTTCTCATATTGAAAATGCTACTTTGGAACAAGTTAAAGAATTTTTTTACGCCTACTACATTCCGAACAATTGTATTTTGAGTGTAGCGGGTGATTGTACTCCTGAACAAATTTATGCGTTAGCCGATAAATGGTTTGGCAGTATTCCCCCAGGCAAAAGACCTGAACAAAAATATCCCCAAGAACCTGAACAGTACGAGAAAAGAGTAGAAACAGTTTACGCCAAAGTACCTTTACCTGCACTGTACATAGCTTATCGCGTACCCGAACGCAAGCATAAAGACTTCTACGCGCTAAACCTACTTTCTGACATGCTCACAGGTGGAAAGTCTGCATATTTGTATCAAACGTTAGTTAAACAAAAGCAGTTATGTAATAGTGTATCTACTTACGTTACAGGTAATCTTGACCCAGGTATGTTTGTCCTGCATGCATACGCTCGGCAGAATGTGTCTTTGGGTGTTTTAGAAAATGAGTTTTTAAGTGCTATTGAACGTTATCAAAATGGCGCATTTGAAGATAGAGAGCTTGAAAAGGTAAAAAATCAAATGGAATTTTATGCTGCAAGTCAATTGAGTGAGCTTTTTAACAAGGCGTTTTATTTGGCTTATTATGCCCATTTGGGGGATGCAAACCTCATTCACACAGAGTTAGACCGATATTTTGAAGTTACTCGCCAAGATATTATACGCGTAGCACAAGAGTATCTTAAACCTGAAAGAATGAATGTGTTACAATATCTACCGCAAGCATAGATTTATTTGGATTGGCTTTGTAATTTTTTGGAACTGCTACACTGCTTGGGCACAAGATACTATAAGAAACGTGCCACCTTCACCGTATAATCCCGATAGAGCTGCGATATATTCTGCAATTCTGCCAGGAACAGGTCAAGTGTATGTAAAAAAATATTGGAAAGTTCCGATTATTTATGTTTTAGGGGCAGGTACAATTTGGACAGTGCATTACAATCATAAAGAGTACAAAATTGTACAAAGAGAGTTAGAGTTTCGGAATAAAAATAATGGCATGGTTCAAAATGAAATTTTCAAAAATGTATCTTCTGATGCTCTGCGAACTTACGCAGAAGAGCGCAGGCGCTATCGAGATTTATTCGCTATTGTAACCGCGTTGATTTATGTAGGTAACATTATAGACGCTTACGTGGATGCACACTTAGCTACCTACGACATTTCTGACGACTTGTCATTAAAATTTCAGCCTATTTTGAGAACACCTGAACATTCTTCTGAAAGTATGTATGCAGGAATCAGTTTAACTATTGGTTTGAACAAAAGGTGCTTTTCAAGGTAGCTTATGGTTTGCGAAAGATTAAAATAAATTTGCTGCTCAAAAGCCTATATTATTCTGTATTTTTGTAATATGCATTTGACTTTGTCTGATGGTGCTTTGTTGTACTACGAAGTTTTACCTTGTACTGCTAAACAAGACACAGATTGGATAGTATGGCTCAATGGATTGACACAATCTACGCTTTCTTGGAAACTTACTACTCCGTATTTTGAAAAGACACATCATCAGCTGTTAGTAGATTTTATTTTTCAAGGTCAATCTTCAGCTGCGCCGCATTTTAGAACATTTGAGAACCATGCAACGGACATTTTTACGCTTTTAGAACATCTCAACATTTCTACTGCGCACATTGCAGGTATATCCTACGGGGGCGCAGTAGTATTGCGTATGATGCACTTATATTCTCAAAAAATAAAAAGTGCAATACTTATCTCCACTTTTGCTTACAAAACTCCATACTTTGATGCTATTGGTGAAATGTGGAAAAAAGCCCTTTTAGTAGGGGGCTATGAACATTTAGTTGAAGTTATTTTGCCAATTGGCTTGGGCGCTTCGTATTTTGAAAATCCCGTTATTCCAATTGATGTGCTAAAAAATAATCGGATTAGTCAGCAACTTAAACCTGAAAATATCCTTGCACTCATGCAAGCTACCGCATCAAGCGAAAGAAATTACTTACCTGTTATAGCTCAAAATCCTACTAAGTCGCTGATTATCCACGGAGAGGAAGACTTTTTATGTCCGCCTAAATTTGGGCAGGACCTACATCAAGTTTTGCCAAATAGCAAATTGATTGTTATTCCCAAAGCAGGTCATACACTTAATTTGGAAGCCGTACCACAATTAGCTGCGCACATTTTAAGTTTTATTAGTTAGAAACTTTATATTTTTGATAGTCAAGATTTTATATTTAGATAGAGCATTTTTCTTTCATTTATTGAGTTCATTTTTACTAACTTGCAAGCCAAAGTAAAACTGTATGGCAAACATAGGTCGTATTGCCCAAATTATAGGTCCGGTGGTAGATGTGGACTTTTCAGAAAAAGGTTCTACATTACCTAAGATACTCAATGCCTTAGTAGTTACTCGCCCTGATGGTTCTAAGTTGTATTTAGAGTGTCAGAAGCACTTGGGCGAGGAGCGTGTACGCACAATTGCAATGGACAGTACAGATGGCTTAACACGCGGGATGCCTGTGGAAGACTTAGGTAGAACTATAGAAATGCCCACAGGGGATGAGATTCGGGGAAGGTTGTTTAATGTTGTAGGTGAAGCCATTGACGGACTTCCACAACCTAAATCAGAAAAGGGGTATTCTATTCATAAAAGCCCACCTGTTTTTGAACAATTAAGTACAGAAGTACAAGTTTTATATACAGGAATTAAAGTTATTGACCTACTTGAACCCTACCCTAAGGGGGGTAAAATTGGTTTATTTGGGGGTGCGGGAGTAGGTAAAACAGTTCTTATCATGGAACTGATAAACAATATTGCTAAGGCTTATTCAGGTCTGTCTGTATTTGCAGGAGTTGGAGAGCGTACTCGCGAAGGAAATGAATTACTTCGTGAAATGATTGAGGCTAATGTAATCAAATACGGAGAAGCTTTCAAACGTAGCATGCAAGAAGGAGATTGGGATTTGAGTAAAGTAGATTACAACGCACTTAAAGAGTCTCAAGCTACACTAGTATTTGGGCAAATGAACGAACCCCCTGGGGCAAGAGCAAGGGTAGCTTTATCGGGACTTTCCATAGCAGAATATTTCCGCGATGGCGATGAAAAGAGTGGTGGAAGAGATATTTTATTCTTTATTGACAATGTATTCCGTTTCACACAAGCAGGTTCAGAAGTATCTGCGCTTTTAGGGCGTATGCCTTCTGCCGTAGGATATCAGCCTACACTTTCCACAGAAATGGGCTTTATGCAAGAGCGCATTACTTCTACTAAACGTGGATCTATTACCTCTGTACAAGCAGTATACGTACCTGCTGACGACTTAACAGACCCCGCACCTGCTACCACTTTTGCACACTTGGATGCCACTACGGTACTTTCCCGTCAAATTGCAGCTTTGGGAATTTATCCTGCTGTAGACCCATTAGATTCTACCTCTCGCATCCTTACCCCTGACGTAGTTTCCAAAGAGCACTACCAATGCGCTCAAAGAGTAAAAGAAATTTTGCAACGCTATAAGGACCTACAAGATATCATTGCTATTTTGGGGCTAGACGAACTTTCCGATGAAGATAAACTAGTAGTTTATAGGGCCCGCAAGGTACAACGTTTCCTTAGCCAACCTTTCCACGTAGCTGAACAGTTCACAGGTATGAAGGGAAAATTAGTGTCAATTCAAGATACCATAAAAGGATTTAATGCAATTATTAACGGTGAGGTTGATCACATGGATGAGAATGCTTTTTATCTCGTAGGTACGCTCGAAGAAGCAATTGAGAAAGATAAGAAAATTAAAGCAGAGTTGAATAAATAAAGCTGCTTAGCTTTTTGCGCCGCAGCGTTATGCTGCGGTTTTTTATTTTTGCTTCATCTTAAAAAAATTGTTTTTTTCGCCCCCGCTTCGCGGGGGCGAAAAAACTTGAACATTATCCATTACAGGATTCACAAGCATCTGAATTGTCCAAAGAGCAAGCAATCTGTTGTTTAGGGGTATCTTCTTGAAGCTTAGTTTTGTCAATGGTAAACTGAATAGCATCTGCGGCGGCTTTGGTCCTTAAATAATACATTCCTGTTTTTAAGCCTGATTTCCATGCGTAAAAATGCATAGAGGTTAGCTTAGCGTAGTTAGGGTTTTCCATAAACAAGTTCAAGCTTTGACTTTGACAAATGAATGCTCCTCTGTCAGCTGCCATGTCAATCAAGGTTTTTTGCTTAATCTCCCATGCAGTTTTATACAGTTCTTTGATATGTTTAGGAATTTCAGGAATGTTCTGTATTGAGCCTTTGTGCAAAATGATTTTATCTTTTAGTCTTTCGTTCCAAAGACCAAGCTCTACTAAATCTTTCATCAAGTGTTTATTGACTACGGTAAATTCTCCTGAAAGTACCCTACGGGTGTATATGTTTGAAGTATAGGGTTCAAAGCACTCATTGTTTCCCAGTATTTGCGAAGTAGACGCTGTGGGCATAGGGGCTATTAACAAGCTATTGCGTAGTCCATATTTTTTAATGCTTTCTTTCAATCCTGCCCAATCCCAACGGTCAGAAGGGGTTACGCCCCACATGTCAAACTGTAATATACCTTCGCTAGCAGGTGAGCCTTGAAAAGTTTCGTAGGGTCCATATTTTTTGGCTAGTTCGTTACTTTCTAATAATGCCCCATAGTAAATAGCTTCAAAAATGGCTTTATTAAGTGCGCGAGCTTCTTCACTTTCAAACGGAAATCTCATTAAAATGAATGCATCCGCTAATCCCTGTACGCCTATACCTATAGGTCTATGCCGTTTATTACTGCGCTCTGCTTCGGATACAGGGTAGTAATTACCATCTATAATCTTGTTCAAATTACGAGTAATGACCCGAGTAATTTCCACTAACTTGTCAAAATCAAAATATCTTCGAATAGGATCTACAAATTTTGGTAAAGCAATGGATGCAAGGTTGCAAACTGCTATTTCATCAGGGCTGCTGTACTCTATAATTTCTGTACATAAATTACTACTGCGAATAGTACCTAAATTCTTTTGATTACTTTTTCGGTTACATGCATCTTTATAGAGCATGTAAGGATTACCGGTTTCTATTTGGGCTTCTATGATTTTTGTCCAAAGTTCACGAGCTCTGATAGTTTTTCGTTGTCTGCCTTCTTTTTCGTATTTTTCGTACAATTGGTTAAAAGCTTCTCCATATACGTCGTACAAGCCTGGTGCTTCGTTAGGGCAGAATAAAGACCATTCTTGGTCAGCTTCTACTCTTTGCATAAAGAGGTCAGGTATCCAAAGGGCATAAAAGAGGTCCCTTGCGCGTTGCTCTTCTTTGCCATGGTTCTTTTTTAGCTCTAACACGTCAAAAATATCGGCATGCCAGGGTTCTATGTAGATAGCAAAGGCGCCCTTGCGTTTACCTCCACCTTGGTCTACGTATCGGGCAGTATCGTTGAAGACCCTGAGCATAGGCACTAATCCATTAGAAACGCCGTTTGTCCCCCTGATGTAGCTGTCTTTTGCCCGTATATTGTGTACGCTTAATCCTATTCCACCTGCGGATTGGGAAATTTTTGCACACTGTTTGAGTGTTTCATATATGCCCTCTATACTGTCCTCTTTCATGGTCAGTAGAAAGCAGGAAGACATTTGCGGTTTTGGAGTACCTGCGTTGAACAAAGTGGGCGATGCATGGATAAACCAACGTTCAGACATTAAATTGTACGTTTCAATTGCCGCATCTATATCGTTTTTGTGAATACCAATTGCTACTCTCATGAGCAGGTGCTGCGGTCTTTCCACCACTTTACCATTCATTTTGAGCAAGTAAGAGCGTTCCAATGTCTTGAAACCAAAATAATCATATCCAAAATCTCGGTCATGGATAATAGTAGAGTCTAGTAGTTCTGCATTTGCCATTACAATTTCATAGACATCATCTGCAATTAAGCCTGCTTTTTGTCCTGTTCGGGGGTCTATGTAGTGATATAATTTGTCTATCGTTTTAGAAAATGATTTTTCTGTGTTTTTGTGCAAGTTGGAAATAGCAATCCGAGCGGCAAGTATAGCATAGTCAGGATGCTTAGTTGTCAAAGAAGCAGCTGTTTCTGCGGCTAAGGTATCTAATTCAGTAGTAGTTACTCCATCATAGATACCTTCTATAACCTTTTTGGCTACTTCTACGGCATCTATGTATTTAGGGTCTAGCCCATAACTCAATTTTTGAATACGAAAAGTAATCTTATCAAATTTTACAGATTCTTTCCGTCCATCTCTTTTAATGACGTACATAGTACCTTTTAATTAAATAGGTTTGTTTCTTTTTATGCAACGCAAAAATAAGTTAAATCTATTCCACTATAAAACAAAAGGCTGTAAACGGTTGATTTATAAGGCAAAAAATTTTTGAGTTAAAATTTAACAGGCTACTAATAGATTGAGCAAATTAGCTTTTCAATTGTAAGAGTGCATATAGATGAAGTTGATTATTTTTTGGGCGTGCCCTTGCCCACACTTCGCTTGCGCTTGTGTGGGCAAGGTCGGCGTGCTGCGGGCTACGC
>JANWVW010000137.1 GCA_025056095.1 Bacteroidia bacterium | reverse complement strand
ATACTCCTTTGCTGTTGTTTTTGTGGTTGTGGGTGGGTTTCCTTTCCCTGGGGGGGGGGCCCCCCCCCCCCCCCCCCCCCCCCCCCCGCCCCCCCCCCCCCCCCCCGACCCTTGCGTCAGCAAGGGGCACGCCCAAAAAATAAAATCTAAAATATCATCATACAAAGAAAATGCCCTACTGTGCTATATCTTCCTCTTTTGGTCAAATTTAAACGATATGTTTTAGGTTTTGATATTCTTAGTTTAACTTTGTCTTATGGCAAGGGTTAAAATTGACTTACCTGAACACTTCTTGTTTGAATGCTATTTTGTCATACCCATAACTATGATTAACTATGGAGGACATTTAGGTAATGATAGTGTTTTAGCTATTGCACAAGAGGCACGTATTCAGTTCTTAGCCCACTATGGATATTCTGAAATGAACTTATGCGGTGTAGGTATCATAATGGCAGATGCAGCCATACAATACAAGTCAGAAGGTTTTCATGGAAATGTGTTAGAAGTTGCTTTGCAGCCCCTTAATTTTCATTCTGTCGGCTTTGATATTGTGTATAAAATTTACAATCAAACCACTCAAAAAGACCTTGCGTATGTTAAAACAGGAATAGTTTGTTTTGATTATACAAAACGAAAAATCGTCCCTTTGCCCTCCAAAATTATGCAATTATGGCACTCCTGACAGTCCAAAAATTAGATAAAAATTTTGTAGATTTGAAAAAGGTGTATAACTTGCCTTTTAATTTTGTTACATCGTTACCTAAATTTGTAAATAGTAAAGCAACCATGAGATACATATTCATCTTAATTTTTATTGTAGTTGCAACAAGAGCTCATTTTAGCCAATCTTTACAAGATGCAGATTCCTTAAATTACAGGGACCATGCTTATGCGCTAGCTATTCCTGTCTACCACGCATTTTTGAAAAAAGAACCTGGTAACGCAGAAGCATGGAAAAAGCTGGGAGATTGTTATCGTTACAACATGAACTATGACTCTGCTATTGCAGCGTACGAAAAAGCCATGTCAATTGACCCCGATGCAGGGATGAAAACAGTGCGCTTTTATTACGCCTTAATGCAAAAGGCAAAAGGAAATTATGAAAAGTCTACAAAGTATTTTCAGGAATTCCTCAATTCAGGATTTGAAAGTTATGGCTACAATGGAAAAGTTATCTACAGCAAACAACAATTAGAGGACCGCGCAAGGTTAGAAATTGAAGGTAATAAAATGGCTATGGAAGCCATGAAAAATAAAGAAAAGTTAGAAAAAAGGGTTCTCTTAAAAAACCTTGGACCTACTTTGAACTCCCCTAACTCAGATTTTGCCCCAATGTACTACCAAGACACAAGTGTGATTGTTTTTACCTCTAGCCGTGTAGGAACAAAAGATGGTGCCAAGGTCAACGGTAAGGTCATGAAAAAATATGTAGGCACAGATGAGCCCTTTTCAGACATTCATGAAGCAACGATGAAAAACGATCTAACTTTTACCGAAGTAAGTGCTAAACAATTCTACAGCATTAACTCTAAAATGAATGATGGAACCACAGCTATTTCGCCTGATGGCAAAACTTTATACATAACTATTTGTAACGGAGGTAATGGCACTATTGATGGTTGTCATATTTATCGTTGTACGCGTAAAGATACCACTAGCGAATGGGGAAAACCTGAATTAGTTAAAGAATTAGTAGTTGGATTTGATAAAAAAGGTCGCCCACTAGGATATGACACTCAACCTTGCTTAACTGCAGATGGTAAAACCCTTTACTTTGCATCTGACCGCCCTGGTTCCTACGGAGAACTAGACATTTATTACTCTACTTGGGAAGGCGATAAATGGAGTACACCAAAAAATGCTGGCCCTGTCATAAATACTATCAAAAATGATCAATTTCCCAGCTACGACAGTAACGAAGGTGTACTATACTTTGCATCCGCAGGACACATTAATTTTGGCGGGCTAGACATATTTAAAGCCAAAGGTAGCCTTGACCAATGGAGCAAACCTGAAAATATGGGCTACCCCATTAACAGCTCTGCCGAAGATGTTTGTTATGTGGTCAACCCCAAAAATCCTCGTACAGGCTTTTTAGTATCTAACCGCTCTACTCCTGATAGCTACGGTAATATGCCCGTAGGAAAAACAGACATATACTACTTTATTTACACTGTTGAACCTTACGAAGTTACTCTTACCACTTCTGTAAAAAACACAAAAGACAACACTCCAATAGGAGGTGTAGGGGGAACAGTTAAGACTAAATCAGGACTAGAATTGGGCAGAATTAGCACTGATGTGAGTGGTACTAGTAAATTAGATATTAGCAAATTCTTAAATGATAAAAAGGTAGCCCCAGGTGAGGTGATTGTGGTTCAAATCAATACAATTGACGGATTTAATCCTCCAACGCCTAGCAGCCGGGAAATTACTATTGGTCAGGAAAAAAAACAAACTCTAAGTGCCGAATTCACTATGTTGCCCATAGAAAAACCACCTGTTATTGTTAAGCAAACCATTGCTCTGCGCAACATTTACTTTGATTATGACAAGTACAATTTAAGAGAAGACGCTATCAAAACTTTGGATGAAGTAGTAGAAATTATGAAAAAATTCCCAAATGTTACCTTAATTGTGGCAGGACACACAGATGCCAACGGTCCTGAACAATACAACATTACTCTTGGACAGAACAGGGCTAAGGCCGCTATGCAGTATTTAATATCCAAAGGTATAGAAGCTAAGCGATTAACTAATCGTACCTTAGGGGAATCTATGCCCATAGCAGACAATGAGATAAACGGTAAGGACAACCCTGAGGGGCGTGCCATGAACCGCCGTGTAGAGTTCATTATTCAGGGAGATAACTACGATAAAGAGCGCTACGAAATTTATAGCAGTAACAAAGGTACAGCTACCGAAGGCAAAATAAAATAAACTTAAAACCAATAAGCCCACCTACAGGAATAGCTCATAGCAGCTATTCCTTTTTTATCTAAAGGATAGTAATTTTTATTTTTTTGGGCGTGTCCTTGTGGGCAAAAGCCCACAAGGTCGGCGTGCTTCGGGCTACGTGCGGAATGCCTCGACCCGAGCGCAGCGAGGGGCACGCCCAAAAAATCAAACTATTTTCATAACTTATACAATTTACAATAAAGTTCTATTTTTGTATCGCATGAGATACAAATTATTTGGCAACACAGGTTTAAGAGTATCCGAATTGTGCTTGGGTACAATGACCTTTGGTACAGAATGGGGCTGGGGCGCAGACTACAAAGAGTCCAAAGCACAATTTGAAACCTTTGTCAAAGCAGGAGGAAATTTTATTGACACAGCAAACCGATATACCGAAGGCACATCTGAAAAATGGTTGGGCGAATTTATACATTGGGATAGAGATAAATTTGTTATAGCCACTAAATACACATTGTACGACAGAATGTATGATGTAAATTTTTCAGGTAACCATCGCAAAAACATGATGCGTTCAGTACAAGGCAGCCTAAAACGATTAAAAACAGAATACATTGACCTTTTATGGGTACACGTATGGGATAGCACTACACCTATTGAGGAAATTATGCGCGGTTTAGATGACTTGGTCAGCAGAGGAATAGTACATTATATCGGAATTTCCGATACTCCTGCTTGGATTATTTCTCGGGCAAATATGTTAGCAGAGCTGCGCGGCTGGACTTGCTTTGCAGGTATTCAAATTGAGTACTCATTGTTGCAGCGCACAGCAGAAAGAGAACTTTTACCAATGGCAAAAGCATTAAATTTAGCCGTTACAGCATGGTCCCCTCTAGCAGGTGGTGTGCTTACAGGAAAGTATTTAAGAGGAGAACAAGGTAGAGTCATAGAAACTAGTAGCAAGCGCAGCGAAAGAAGTAACACTATTACTCGTGAAGTTGTCAAAATTGCCGAAGAGTTAGGTGTTCCTCCTTCACAAGTAGCACTCAATTGGCTACGCCAACGCAACTTACCTATCATCCCTATTATCGGCGGTAGAACTCAGCAGCACATAGAAGAAAACTTGGGATGCCTTTCATTTACCTTATCTCAAGAACATTTACAACGATTAGATGAAGTAAGCAAGATAGAGCTAGGTTTTCCACATGAGTTCTTAGCTTCTAACAATGTCAAAGATATTATGTCAGGCGGCACACATACTTGGATAGATAGGTAAATACTGCAATTGTATAATGCTCATTTTCAATACATTGTACTGCAAACGCTCACGGTTTGCAAAAAGTGTGTTTTTTATTAAAAAAACTCTTATTTTTGCACTCTGATTCTACCGTTGTACATGCAAGAGGATAATAAAACTGTGGAAATAGAGACCTTTGAAGAGTTAAAAGAGTTGAAACTCGCTATCATTGCAGAGGCACAGCAATACGTAAAGCCTACTGATTGGAAACAAGGTTCAGACAAGTTCAAAGAACTACGCAGAAAATGGAACGAACTCTGCGAGAGCGCTAAGGTTATTGTTGAAGAAGAAGACGCAAAACTGAACGAAAAGTTCAATAAACTATGCAATGCTTTCTATGAAAATAGAGAAAAACACTACGCAGAGTTAGAAGAAGAAAAGCTAAATAACGCTAAACGCAAGTCTGCGCTTATTAACGAGCTCAGGCAAATCATTTACGACGGTAAATCCATAGATTCTATCCAAAGAATAAAAAAAATACAAGAAGAGTTTAGAGAAATAGGTCCTGCCCCAGCAGGGGAAAACGAAAAACTTCAAAAAAGCTTTCAAGCTTTACTTGACCAAGTACATGCTGAAGTCAAGCTATACTATGAGCTAAAAGAGCTAGACCGAAAGAAAAATTACGAAGAAAAATTATCTTTGTGTGAACAAGCGGAAGCACTTTTGCAAGAACCAGACATAAAAGTCGCTATTCAACGCGTGCGCATTTTACATGATACTTGGCGAGAAATAGGACCTGTTCCACAACAATATAACGCATCAATTTGGGAACGCTTCAAAAAAGCTACAGATGCCATCAATGCCCGTTATGAGGAGTATATTCAGAAAATTCAGAAAGAACAACAAGAAAATTTATCTAAAAAACAAGCACTCTGCCAAGCAATCCGCACTTTTGTAGAGGGCATCAACCCCGAAGATAAAAACCTAAACTGGAAAGAACTCCAAACTAAAATAGAAGAATTTGAAAAACAATGGGAAAGCATTGGGCACGTTCCCAAAGAACAAAGCGACACAATTTGGAAAGAATACAAAGATGCCCTTAAGCTCTTCCAAACTAAACGAAAAGAGTTCCATAAAATAAGACAGCAGGAGAACTTAGCCATTATACAGCAAAAAATGGCTTTAATTGAAGCCGCCGAATCCCTCAAAGACAGCACAGATTGGGAAAAAACTGCTGAAATTCTCAAAAAATACCAAGAAGACTGGAAAACTATTCCTCTTGCAAACGAAAGAGAGCATAGAATTCTTTCAGAAAAATTTAAAGCAGCCTGCGACTACTTTTTTCAAAGGCGCAAAAGCTACTACGAAGAGTTAGAAAATCAACGTAACAAAAATCTACAAGAAAAAGAACGTATTTGCCAAGAAATAGAAAGCTTTTTAGAACAAGAACCTACCGAAGAATTAACTCAAAAAGTCAAAGAATATCAAAAACTTTGGAAAACTATTGGCGATGTACCTCTTAAATACAAGAACAAAATATGGAAACGCTTCAACACGGCTTGTGATAACTACTTTGACCACTTACGCAGCTTTAAGAAAAAAGCGCTCAAAGCTAAAAAACAAGCTGAAGCCGCTTCAAAAGAAACTAAACCAACCCTCAATGAGGCTAAAATCAACAAAAAACTCAAAGCTTTGCAGCAAGAAAAAGAGCAGCTTGAAAATAACCTCTCCTTCTTTGCCAAAGGGAAAGCAGGGGATAGCCTAAGAAGCACAGTTCAAGCCCAAATAGATAAACTAACCGAAAAAATAGAACAGCTCAAAGCAGAACTCAAAGCCATCCAAATAGCCAAAAGACAAACAGAAAAAGCAGCCACCTCTTCACAAGACAGCAGCTCAAATAACCAAACCGAAAATAAAACAGAATAAATACTGACAGTGTTTCAAAAAGGGTAGTGCTTGTTACAAGCAAGCACTATCTTTATTTTTGCAATATGATTCTAACGGATGCCCAAATTTTAGCTGAAATAGAAAAAGGTAACATAAAAATAGAACCTTTTGACCGAAACTGTTTAGGTACCAACAGCTACGATGTTCATTTAAGTAAGCATTTAGCTATATACCGAGATGAAATCTTAGACGCAAAAAAGCATAACCCTGTCATTCATTTTGAAATACCCGAAGAGGGTTACATTCTTTTACCTAATCGCTTGTATTTAGGCTCAACCATAGAATATACAGAAACTTTTAATGCTGTACCTTTTTTAGAAGGTAAAAGCTCTGTGGGCAGGCTAGGCATAGATATTCATGCCACCGCAGGTAAAGGGGATATCGGATTTTGTAACCATTGGACACTGGAAATCTCTGTAACTCAACCTGTACGAGTGTATGCAGGTATGCCTATTGGTCAGTTAATTTATTTTCGCCCGATGGGCGAAGTCTTACAGTATTATTGTAAAAAACCTACTGCTAAATATGCGGAGCGCTCCCCCTTACCCAAAGAGTCTATGATGTGGAAAAACTTTTAATTTACTCTATTGTGTTATGCAGCCCATTAAAGTAGTCATTTTAGGCGCCACAGGAAACGGTATTGATATTTTAGACACTCTTTTAGATATCAATCAAAGTTTAGGCACACAGAAGTATCAATGCTTAGGCTTTTTAGATGACAAAGATGAATTACAAGGTAAAACTATTTATGCTGATTGCAAAGTTTTAGGTAAACTAACGCATGCCTCAAATTTTGATGATGAAGTATTTTTTGCTACTGCAATAGGCAGCGCTCGCACATATTTACAAAAATCCAGCCTTCTCAAACATATTTCTCTCAATCGGTTTATTACAGTTATACATCCTACTGCGTATGTATCCAGAAGTGCGGTAATAGGTACAGGTAGTGTGATTTTACAAAATGTAACAGTTTGTAATAATGTTAGAATAGGCAATCAAGTGGTTATTTTAGCAAATACTGTAATTAACCATGATAGTGTCATAGACAGTTTTACGAATATAGCCAGCGGAGTGAGCGTATCAGGGGGAGTGCGTATTGGTCAAAATTGTTATATAGGTACAAATGTAGCCATTAAAGAAAGTGTAACCATTGGGGAGAAAAGCTTAGTAGGCATGGGCAGCAATGTTTTAGCTGATATACCTGCAAACAGTTTAGTTTGGGGCAATCCTGCAAAAATTATAGATAGAGTTGCTTTTTAGAAAACCTAAAAGACTGATATCATTTTTTTCTTTTTTTGGGCGTGCCCTTGCCCACACTTCGCTTGCGCTTGTGTGGGCAAGGTCGGCGTGCTTCGGGCTACGCTATCGCT
>JANWVW010000136.1 GCA_025056095.1 Bacteroidia bacterium | reverse complement strand
TTTTTTTTTTTGTGTTTTTGGTGGGGGGGGGGGGGGGGGGGGGGGGGGGGGGGGGGGGGGGCCCCCCCCCCCCCCCCCCCCCGCCCCCCCCCCCCCCCCCCCACGCCGACCTTGCCCACACAAGCGCAAGCGAAGTGTGGGCAAGGACACGCCCAAAAAAGAAAATTATAAGAACCTTAACTTTTTGGGTATTGCATTCACATAAAAAATAAACTTAACATGGTAGCCAACTTGATTCAAAACATTGCCCCACGCAAATTTTTCAGAAAAAAGAACACTTCACCTTGTTTTTCAACCTACACATCTACCATTTCTATAACAGGCTGACAAAGTTCCTTAGGAATAAGCGCAGGCCAATAAGCCATAATTTCACTGGGCGTAGGTCTTCCTCCTGCAAAACCTGTTACACTACTGGGTCCTGTCAAGATGAGTGGGGCAATTTCCTTACCAAACCTATCCATCGCTTTTAAGTCTTTACCTCTTACCGATACTCTCAACTGTATTTCGTTTATGTCATCTTCATTTTCAATAGTTTTAGCCACGTTTTCATGACAAGCATTGTAGCCCACTAGCTCTGCTCTAAATTCCTCAAACTCAAATCCAAGATTTTGCAACCTGCGCTTTAATATTTCTGCGGCTTTAAGGGCTTTACTTTTAGCTTGGGGCCAAGAGTAGGTCAAAGTAGCCGTAGATTTCCATCCATCTTGATAAGCACAAGAAACTTTATAGTATGGAGTGGCAGGTCTTCCCTTAATTCCGAACACTCTTACTCTATGCTTACCTACTTGTTCCAATTGAATAGAAGTAAAATCCGCTATACAATCTGGGGTAATGTATTCACTTGGATTGCCAATTTCATACAGAAGTTGCTCTTTTACGGTCATCTCGTTTACTAGGCCGCCTAAACTTTCGTGTTTAGTAATCACAAAAGTTCCATCGGGATACGCTTCGCAGATAGGAAAGCCAATGTTTTCAAAACCTTCCACTGTATACCAATCTGTGAAATTACCGCCTGTACTTTGTGCTCCACACTCTAATATATGCCCTGCAACGGTTCCTGCAGCCATTTTGTCCCAGTCTTCCATGTCCCATCCGAATTCATAAACCATTGGCGCTAAAACTAAGCCTGTATCGGTTACTCTACCTGTAACAATAATATCTGCGCCCTGCTTCAAAGCTTCAACAATCGGTCTAGCTCCGTAATAAACGTTTGCACTGACTAATCTATCTTTTACCTTTGAAATAGGTTCGCCAGTTTCCATGTTGTTAAGCAAAGCGCCTTTTTGCTGCAATTCATCGATGCGGTCTAAAATGTTATCACCGTGTATTACAGCAATTTTAAGTCCTGTGATGCCGAGTTCCTTTGCGTATTCAAGAATTTTGTCTTTACATCCTATTGGATTTACACCGCCTGCATTAGAGATAACTTTAATTCCTTTTTGCTTAATATCGGGTAAGATTTCTTTAATCACATCGGGAAAGTCGCGTGCGTAGCCTGCGGCAGGGTTTTTGAGTTGTTGGCGCCTCATAATGGACATGGTTACTTCTGCCAGGTAGTCCATGGTGAGATAGTCTATGTGTCCGCATCTTACTTGGTCAATAGGGGCGCGGAGCAGATCCCCCCAAAAACCTTGACCTGATGCAATCCGAATCATGCTTTTCATAACTCAAAAATACAATTGTTGGCTGTACTACCAAATTTTGCTTATTCATTTGCAGAAAAACTTACCTGTACAATTTGCAATGTGCAATGCTTTGTATTCGTTTTTCAGCTAATTGGTTAGCAGCTTGAGCAGTGGTAACGTTTTTTGAACGCGCTTCTTCAAATACATTGAGTGCAATAGTGTAGATGTATTCACATTGTTCTAAAACTCGTTTGCGATTATATCCGTTAAGTTCTGAATATACGTTAATTAGTCCTCCTGCATTGACAAGGTAATCAGGTGCATACAGAATATCTCTTTCTTTTAGCATTTGTGCATGTTTAACTTCATCTTTGAGTTGATTATTAGCGCATCCTGCAACAATTTCGCATTTGAGTTGAGGGATAGTTTCATCGTTTAGAGTTGCGCCAAGGGCGCAAGGTGCGTAAATATCCACATCTAAGCTGTAAATTTCTTCGGGCTTAACATAAATCGCTTGAGGATATTGTTGTTGAACATTTTTTATTTTATCTTCATAAATATCTGTAAAATAGACTGTTGCTCCTTCTTTAATTAAGTGGTCTATGATATGAATGCCTACGTGTCCTACGCCTTGAACGCTTACTTTTTTATGTTGTAGACTATCTTTGCCCCATTTGTATTTTGCAGCGGCTTTGATGCCCATATATACGCCATAAGCTGTAAAAGGTGAGGGGTCACCGCTTCCGCCCATGCTTTCGGGAATACCTGTTACGTACGGAGTTTCCATGCGGATGTACTCCATATCTTTGGTGGTAGTCCCTACATCTTCTGCGGTAATGTATTTTCCTCCGAGATTATGGACAAATTTGCCATATCTGCGCATGTAAGCTTCGCTTTTATCCTTTCGAGAGTCTCCGATGATTACTGCTTTACCTCCGCCTAAATTCAGTCCTGCTAGGGCAGCCTTGTAGGTCATTCCTCTTGATAGTCGTAGAACATCTTCTAGAGCTTCTAACTCATTAGCATAGGGCCACATTCTTGTTCCTCCTAATGCAGGACCTAATATCGTGTTGTGGATAGCAATGATAGCTTTTAAACCTGTATGCTTGTCATAGCAAAGCATAACTTGCTCATGTTCATATTGAACTATCCCACCAAATAAGGTTGTACTTTCCATAAATGAATATCCTTGATTAGCTTTCAAATAACTGTACTTAATCTTAAAAATGCAAGTGGAATTTATTTGATTTTGTTGATTTTTGGTGTACGAAAAGTATTTTTTAGCTTGATAGTCAATTGGATTGGTATTAAACTTATATTAAGCCTGTTTTTATTTTGTGCAAAAGCTAAAGTTTAATTTTTCGGCGTACCCTTGTGGCGTTTTGCTGCGCTCATGCCCAAAAGGTCGGCATGCTTCGGACTGCGTGCGGAATGCCCTGACCCTTGCACAGCAAAGGAGCACGCCCAAAAAATAATTTACTTAAACAAAAAAGCCCTCTTAAAAAGGGCTTAAAAAGTTCCGTAAAATTTTTGTGGAGATGGTGGGAATCGAACCCACGTCCAGCGAAGGTTTTCAATACAAGTTCTACAAGCTTAGTTAGATTTTAATGTCGCTCCTATGCCTCTAATCTAACAAACGGCATAGTCGCCAGTCCGAAAATGTTTCAGCTATTCCTTGGACAGAAATAGCCTATCCTGCTTAAACCGATGCTTCAAGTGGAAGGTGCAGGCAACCTTCCAGAGAAGCAGTAGCCGGGCTAATTCGCTGAATTAGGCGGCTACAGAATAAGAATAGTTGCCGTTTATTTTTTGAAAGTTTCTTTAATGAGTGTACTTTCAAAACTCAGCTTGCCCTTGTATTGACCACGCAACCTGTCAAGTCCTGTCATCCCCATTTTTTCAAAGAACGTGGTATTTATACTTACTTTTTGGTTGCAAAGTTACAAAAATTTTATTTCATGCTACAAGATGCTGAAAATCAAACGAAAAAAATTATGACTAAATTTTACTCGGCTTTTCTTTATACAAATTGAATAAATTCAAGTATTTTTGAGCATAAAAAGAAAGTATTATGGCTTATGAAATGGTAATGCCCAAAATGGGCGAAAGTATCATGGAAGGCACTATCCTACGTTGGCTAAAAAAAGAAGGCGACACCGTAAAGCAAGATGAAACGGTCTTAGAAATTGCTACCGATAAGGTAGACTCCGAAGTTCCTGCACCCGTAGCAGGCAAAATCATAAAAATTTTAGCAAAAGAGGGCGAAGTAGTGCAAGTAGGTACTACCATAGCGTTAATTGCAACCGCAGAGGAAGAAACTACACCTGCTGCACAAATAGAACAAGAAGTTCAACAAGCTATACAAAATGTAAGCAGCCAAGTAGTTATTCCTGTGTCTAACGCAGCTCATACGCAAAGTACAGCCCAAAATAACGCTACTCGTTTCTACTCCCCCTTAGTTTTGAATATCGCCCAAACCGAAGGTATTTCTATGGCAGAACTTGAAACTATCCCAGGTACAGGTTCAGAAGGGCGGGTAACCAAAAGAGATATTTTAGACTATATCCAACGTAAAAAAGAGGGAAAAGTTACTGCTGCTGCGGCTACTACCACACAAACACCTACGCCCTCTGTTGAAAATAAACCTCAAACCGCCACTCTCAACACAAGCTACACTAGTACCGCTAAATCCATTTCAGGTAATGTAGAAATTATTGAAATGGATAGAATGCGCAAAATGATTGCAGAACACATGGTAAGAAGCAAGCAAACCTCTCCCCATGTAACTTCATTCATTGAGGTGGACGTAACTAACATTGTCCTATGGCGAGATAAAGTAAAAAATACTTTTGAAAAAAGAGAAGGTCAAAAACTTACTTTTACACCCATATTTATTGAAGCTATTGCCAGAGCTATTAAAGACTTTCCCTTAATCAACGTATCCGTAGATGGTGATAAAATTATCGTTAAAAAAGACATAAACATTGGTATGGCAGTAGCTATCGGTGAGCATGGCACAGGAGGATTAATTGTTCCTGTTATTAAAAACGCAGATGAAAAAAGTTTAGTAGGCTTAGCAAAAGCTGTAAATGACCTTGCCGAACGCGGTAGAAAGAACAAACTAACTCCTGATGACTTAGCAGGCGGCACATTCACTCTAACTAATGTGGGAACATTTGGCAGCTTAATGGGAACTCCAATTATCAACCAGCCCCAAGTAGCCATATTAGCCACAGGTGCTATAAAGAAAAAACCTGTAGTAATTGAAACTCCACAAGGTGATATGATTGGTATTCGGCAAATGATGTTCTTGTCTTTGAGTTATGACCACAGAGTAGTAGATGGGGCTCTCGGCGGTTCTTTCTTAAAGCGCGTCGCAGACTATTTAGAAAATTTTGATATTAACCGAACCATATAAAGCAGATTGCTTTAAACAGCACTAAATTCCTTCCCCTGCATAAATTTACCACTTGAAAGAAACCCTATCTATTCGTCAGTGTTTACTTTCTAAAATTTTAATTAGCCTTGAAACGAGTAGCTATTCTAGGTTCAACAGGTTCTATTGGAACACAAGCTTTACAAGTAATTCAACAGCATCCCGATAAACTAAAAGCGGTTGTATTGACGGCAGGTAATAATTATGCCCTTCTTATTGAACAAGCTAAAACCTTTCTGCCTGAATATGTTGTCATTAACGATGCACACTACGAAATTGTAAAACAAGCTCTTCGAAAACTACCTATACAGGTTATAGCTGGGAAAAAAGGATTAAAAGATGTAGTTACGTTAGAGAGTGTAGATATTGTTTTGACTGCCTTAGTCGGTTTTGCAGGATTAGAACCTACTATGCAAGCTATACGCCACAAAAAAGCAATCGCCTTAGCTAATAAGGAGACTTTGGTAGTGGCAGGTGAACTCATCACAAAACTTTGTCAAGCGTATCAAGTAGACTTAATTCCTGTGGACTCTGAACACTCTGCTATTTTTCAATGCTTAGTAGGTGAGCCGCGCAATAACATAGAAAAAATTTATCTCACTGCATCAGGCGGACCTTTTAGGGGAAAAAAGAAAAAAGATTTGACTCACGTTACGCCCCAGCAAGCACTCAAACACCCTAATTGGTCTATGGGTGCCAAAATTACAATAGACTCGGCTACTTTAATGAATAAAGGGCTAGAGGTCATTGAAGCTAAATGGCTATTTGACCTATCACCTGAACAAATAGACGTAATAGTACATCCACAATCAATTATCCATTCTATTGTGCAGTTCAAAGATGGAAGCATGAAAGCACAAATGGGTTTACCTGACATGAAATTGCCAATACAGTACGCGCTTTCGTATCCCCAAAGATGGTACAATAATTTTACTCGGTTTAATTTTTTTCAATATCCCAACCTGACTTTTGAAAGCCCTGATACAGAAACTTTTTCTTGTCTATCTTTGGCTATACAAGCCCTTAAAACAGGGGGAACTGCTCCTTGTGTGCTTAATGCTGCAAATGAAGTCGCCGTGAATGCTTTTCTACATAAAAAAATAAGCTTTTTACAAATTCCTGAACTCATAGCACAAGCTATGTCCGACATTCCCCACATTCCGCATCCGAGTGCAGAAGACTTATTCAACACTGATGAACAAACACGCAGACAAGTTCAAAGTTGGCTAAATTAAAAAAGGGAGCTTAGCTCCCCCTTTCATGGTATAAGTCAATTTTTATCCTTTTACCGCAGATAGTTTATCTAAAACTTCGCACTGCTCTTTTACAGCTTTAGCAGATGCATGAAGCAGTGCTTTTTCGCTTTCAGTAAGTTGTAATTCAATAATTTGTTCTACCCCATTTTTGCCTAGAATAGCAGGTACACCCACGTAGATATCATTTAGTCCATACTGACCTTGCAGATATACACAGCAAGGGAATATGCGCCTTTGGTCGCGTAGAATAGCTTCAACCATTTGGGCAGCAGCAGCGCCTGGGGCATACCAAGCTGACGTACCCATCAATTTTACTAACTCACCCCCACCGAATTTAGTGCGCTCTACGATAGCATCAATTTTATCTTGTGGTAGTAGTTCAGTTAAAGGAATACCAGACACAGTAGTGTACCGAGGTAAAGGTACCATAGTGTCGCCGTGTCCTCCCATTAAAACAGCCTGAATGTCCTTTGGACTAATATTCAAAGCTTCGGCGATAAAAGCTCTGTAACGAGCTGTGTCTAATATCCCTGCCATACCTAACACTCTATGAGCAGGAAAGCCTGATACTTTGTAAGCGTGGTAAGTCATTACGTCCAAAGGATTGGACACCATGATGATAATTGCGTTAGGGGAGTATTTTACCACATTTTCGGTAACACTTTTTACAATGTCCGCATTGACAGAGATTAAATCATCGCGAGACATTCCAGGTTTTCGAGGTACTCCAGAAGTAATAACTACTACATCTGAATTTGCGGTCTTAGTGTAATCATTTGTGCATCCGATGCAATATGTGTCGTAGTAATCAATAGGGGCTTGTTGCCACATGTCTAAAGCTTTACCTTCTGCAATACCTTCCTTAATGTCTAAAAGGACTATTTCTTTGCATAGTTCTTTATGGGCTATGACGTTAGCGCAGGTAGCGCCTACGTTACCTGCACCAATTATGGATACTTTTGTCATAATGGTTTATTTCAATATGTGCCAAAAGTACGAAAAAAATTATCTCATACAAACTTAACCTTATTTTATTTTGGGTAAAGTGTGTAAAAGTTGTTTTTTTATTGCTTTTGAAGATTTATTTTTTGGGCGTGCCCTTGCCCACACTTCGCTTGCGCTTGTGTGGGCAAGGTCGGCGTGGGGGGGGGGGGGGGGGGG